>JAXFQZ010000119.1:0-17263 GCA_034178685.1 Candidatus Ornithospirochaeta sp.
CTGTCGTATAGAACAAGCCTGCCATCCCTGATCCCGTACATGAATTCATCTATCCCATTGATTGCCCTGGTGGTGATGTGGATGTATGCAGGAAAGAACCTCAGCTTCCTTTCCTTTACTGCGTTGCATAGGTGGGTGTCATCAATCATCGCTGTCAGCGAATACCCAGTAGGCGCTGTCTTCCAGAAGCAGTGGAAGATCCCGCGCCTCTTCCATTTTCCTATTTCCCTGTACATGGAAACAGTCTTTGCGATGTATCGATTCCTGTCACCCTACGCTCCGGAGAGTCATGGAGGAGCTTATCCGCGGATGATGCCTCTGCATCTGGGAGAAGCTCCAGCAATAGCCGATTGCAGCAGGGCTCTGCATATTGGCAGTGGGCTATCTGGGATGAGAAAGCGATTGCAGTCATCTCTTCTGCGGAAGCTATCAGCAGGCTCTGTCATTGCTCCTGGGATAAGGGGAAGGAATCTGGACCAATTGAATGCATCAGCGCATAACTTTGATTTGAAAAGCATGGATATGTCTGTTAAAATATCAAATGCTATTTGATTGGAGAACATTATGAAGATTATCGATGTAAAAGTCACACAGGTGCACTATACGTCCTACATGGTAAGGGATGGGGAGTTCCACTCCCATCCGGGAAAGGGCCACGATGCGAAGATGAGCCTTCTTTCCATCGAGTGCGATAACGGCATCGTCGGCTACTATGAGGGCCCGATGGTCAAGTCCGTCATCGAGGGCGGATGCCGCCAGCTCCTTATGGGTGAGGATCCTCTGTATAGGGAGAGGATATACCGCAGGCTCCTGCAGTACCAGCGTCTCCAGACTGAGCTCAACGAGAGGACGTTCTGCGCAATCGACCTCGCGCTATGGGATATAGCAGGAAAGGCGCTTAACCTTCCTGTATACAAGATCCTCGGAGCATATCGCGATAAGGTCCGCTGCTATGGCTCTATCATGGTCGGCGACGATATTAAGGGCGGTCTCGATACACCGGAAGCATATGCTGAATACTCAGTGAAGCTCGTCAAGCAGGGCTACAAGGCCCTCAAGCTCCATACATGGATGCCGCCTATCATCCCTGAGCCAAGCGTCGATATGGATCTTGCGGCATGCAGGGCCGTAAGGGAAGCAGTAGGTCCGGATATCCCATTGATGCTCGATCCGTACCACTACTACTCAAGGGAGGAGGCGCTGAGGCTCGCAAGGGGACTCGAGAAGCTAGACTTCCTGTGGCTTGAGGAGCCGATGGATGAGCACTCTGAGGAGTCGTTCAAGTACCTTACGGACCACACAACGCTCCAGATCTGCGGACCTGAGACTCTTGAGGGCAAGGGGCTTTCAAGGGCTGGATGGATCAAGCATGGCTCTGTCTCCATAGGAAGGGCAGGCGCCCTTACATGCGGAGGCATCACATCGCTTATGAAGATCGTGCACCTCTATGAGTCGAACGGCATGTCTGTCGAGATGCATGGAAACCACATAGGAAACCTCCATGTGCTCGGTGCTATGGGTATCGATGGCAAGTACTTCGAGCGCGGACTCCTGCACCCGATGCTCGATTACGAGACGCCTAAGCCGTGGCTCAACAGCATATACGACAAGATGGATGAGGATGGCTATGTCCTGATTCCTCAGACGCCGGGACTTGGCTATGATTTCAATTTCGATTACATAAAGGACAATATCGTAAAGTGAGTCAGCAGCCGTCAGATGATAGATACAGCATAAAGGTCGTTGAGAGATGCTTCCAGATCCTCGATCTGGCCTGCTCCCTGCAGCGTCCTGTCTCAATTCCGGATGTGATACAGGAGCTTGGCGTGAATGCGAACATGGCATTCCGCCTGCTTCAGAGCATCGCTGGAACCGGGTATATGGAAAAGGATCCGGAGACAGGGCTCTATTCTCTATCCATGAAGACCCTGAGGCTATCGACTACCGCTTTGCAGTCACAGACGCTTCGCAAGCTTACGATGCCCCATCTTGAGCTATTGTGGACGAGGTATCCGAAGGCGAATGTGAATATGGCAATCAGGAGCGGAGACGATATACTTATCGTCGACAGGATCGACGGCCAGTCCATGCCTCGCACTTACTTCACTCCCGGAAAGAAGGTCCCGTTCCACTGCTCAGGGCTGGGGAAGGTGCTGACATGCACGCTTTCAGAGGATGAGATCAGGGCAATGGCTGAGAGGGAAGGCCTGAAGGCATTCACGGAGAATACGATCACCGATGCGGATGCCCTTGTGAAGGAGCTTGCATCTGTAAGGGCAGAGGGCGTTGGAAGGGACCGCAATGAGTTCATTCCGCGCGACAACTGCTCTGCTGTCCCTATTCTCGACAAGAACGGGCAGATAGTCGCAGCTATCTCCGTAAGTGCCCTCGAGGATAACATGAGCGCTGATGAGATAGAGGCGTGCATCCCTAAGCTGAAGGAGACTGCGTCGTGCATAAGCATGATGATCGGTTATTCGGTTCTATAATATTATTTGATTTTTCTGCGAATAATGCAAAAATAATCAAATGATAATTGACAATGTATGATTGTGAAATATAATAAAGTCAAAAATGGAGGCTGTGATGGATACATCATTCATTAAGGGAATAGTAGTTCCTATCGTTACCCCTATCGATAAGGATGAGAAGGTAGACGAGAAAGCACTCAGGAGGCATGTCGATTTCCTCATCGATAACGGCATCTCCGGCATTCTCGCATTCGGATCCAATGGCGAGTTCTATATGATGGAAGAGGATGAGATGAAGCTGATTCTCTCAATCATCCTTGACCAGAACAAAGGGAGGATTCCTGTATACATGGGAATCGGCGCAATCAGGACGCAGAAGGGCGTAAGGCTTGCAAGAATGGCAGAGGAAATGGGATGCAATGGCATTTCGATTCTCCAGCCAATGTTCCTAAAGCCGACCGAGGAGGAGCTCTACCTGCACTTCAGGACTATCGCAGACTCCGTTCCATCGATGCCTGTGCTTCTTTACAACAACCCAGGAAGGACCGGATATGGCATGAGCCAGAACCTCGTGGAGAGGCTTGCTCATGAGTGCGACAACGTAGTAGGCATGAAGGACAGCTCCGGAAACCTCACAGAGACAGAGGAGTTCATCAGAAGGAACAGGGATGTCGACTTCAAGGTAATGTGCGGAAAGGATACCCTTATCTATGCTGGAATCGCATGCGGAGCCGTTGGCGCTGTATGCTCTACAGCCAACTTCCTGCCAGAGCTTGTCGTATCCATCTACGATAAGTATGTCGCTGGCGATATCAAGGGATCGCTGGAGGCTCAGTACAAGCTCAACCCGATCAGGCTCCAGATGGATAAGTCATCCTTCCCTGTAGCCACAAAGGATTACTGCAATCTCCTCGGAGAGGAGCTCGGCAACCCATACAGGCCGAATCTCCCATCACCGGAGAAAGAGATGGAGGGACTCAGAAAGGCCCTCATCAAAGAAGGATATTCAATCATAAAGTAGGAGGAATAAAATGAAAGTAGGTTTCATTGGACTTGGAATCATGGGTAGGCCAATGGCTAAGAATCTTGTCAAGGCAGGATACAGCCTGGTCGTCAACACTCTTGAGCAGCCAGTAATCGATGAGTTCGTAGCACTCGGATGCGAAGCTGCTAAGACAGCTGCAGAGGTTGCTTCTAAGGTAGACGTTGTTATTACAATGCTTCCAAACTCACCTCATGTAAAGCAGGTAGCTCTTGGAAAGGGCGGCCTCATCGAGAGCGCAAAGCCAGGCCTCGTTCTTATCGATATGTCATCGATTGACCCGGTCGAGAGCAGGAAGATCGCAGATGCACTTGCTGAGAAGGGCGTTGACATGCTCGATGCTCCAGTATCAGGCGGTGAGCCAAAGGCTATCGACGGAACACTCTCCGTAATGGTCGGCGGAAAGAAAGAGACATTCGATGCATACTATGACCTCCTCAAGGCTATGGCTGGTTCAGTCGTATACGTCGGATCGATCGGAGCTGGCAACATCGCAAAGCTCGCTAACCAGATCATCGTTGCTTGCAACATCGCAGCAATGAGCGAGGCACTCTCCTTCGCTAAGAAGGCTGGTGCTGATCCAGATCTCGTATACCAGGCTATCCGCGGCGGTCTCGCAGGTTCTACAGTCCTCGACGCAAAGGCTCCGATGGTTCTCTCAAGGAACTTCAAGCCAGGCTTCAGGATCGAGCTCCACATCAAGGACCTCACAAACGCACTCAATGCAGCACATGCAGTAGCAGCTCCAGTACCACTCACAGGAGAGGTCATGGAGATGATGCAGGCACTGAAGGTAATGGGATGCGAGAAGGAAGACCATAGCGCACTTGCTAAGTACTATGAGAAGCTTTCCGGAATCACAATCGAGAAATAATCTGGGCTGTGATTGATAAAGGAGCTGTCGGGAGACCGGCAGCTCTTTTGCTTATGCATGTCCTATGATATCATTCACCTATGAAGGGTATCAGGGCTATTTCAGCGCTATTGGCGCTCATTCTTCTTTTTTCATGTACTACAATACGATACGAATCATCATCTGCGCAGGCTGAGGATATTATCGAGCTATATGGGTCTTTGAGGAAGAACCATAAGTCATTCTTCAATTCAGTCAGCAGGAAGGATGCAGAGAGCATCGTGCTCTCAGAGCTCGAAGGAGCGGGAGAAAAGGACCCAGCAGAGCTCTTCATGTCGCTTTCAAGGATTGCATCGCTTGCTCATGATAGCCATACATCGGTCGGAATCAGCAGCCAGATCGTGGAGTTTTCCGATATACTCCCAGTAGGAATCTACAGGTTCGGGAATGAGTACAGGGTCCTTCTTACCACAGAGGAGAACAGGGCGATCCTCGGGCGTTCCCTGGTAGCAGTCAATGGCAAGACGCTGCCTGAGATAAAGGATGCTCTGAAGGAGTACATCAGCTATGACAACGATGTGTGGCTCGATTCATCCTTCTGCAGTTTCTTCTCGTTCATGTTCTTCCTTGGCAAGGCTGGGATCGAAGGGGAGAGCGTAGTGCTCTCATTCGATGGAGGCTATGAGGCTGAAGTCGGCATCATACCGTATTCCGAATACATCGCTTCAGAGAAAGCATCCATAGAGGGAAGCTATCCATACCTGAGCAATGGCTATTATGGATTCTGCGTGATAGGAGACACGCTCAAGATCAACTACAATATATGCGCTGAGGATCCCTCCTATCCTGTTGCTTCCTTCGTGGATGACCTGGAGAAGGCTGTAAATAAGAATGGAATAAGGAGGATCATCGTCGATCTGAGATTCAATGGAGGAGGGAACTCTAGGGTCTTTGAGCCAATAGAGCGCTTTATTTCATCCTCCGGGCTTGAATGCCTGGTCCTTATTGGTCGCAATACATTCAGCTCAGCAATCCTCAATGCATCCTCCCTGAGAAAGGCCGGCTTCAGGACAGTGGGAGAGAAGACAGGAGGAAGCCTGAACCACTATGGGGAGGTTGTGACCGGAATACTCGGAAACAGCGGCATTCAGTACAGCTATTCGACGAAGTACTTCCTGAATGACAGTAACGCTCCTTCAGGCTCAATGGTTCCCGATCTGATAATCGAGCAGAGCTATGATGATTACATCAACGGAATCGATACAGTCCTGATGGAGCTGGGAATAGAGTAGTATTTCCTATCATTATGGCAGACTTATGGGTTATGATATGCCCATGATCGGTTTCCCTCCTCTCAATTTCAGCAATAGGCCGCGTGAATTCAACTGCTATTCCGATGAGCAGCGGTCTGCCGTAATTTACAGCTGGCTTGCTGAGGGGACGCCTACGAGGGACATGGATCGCGATATCCTCGGTATAACAGGCTCCAAGGGCTATCAGTCCCATGGGATATACAGGTTCCTGGGACTTGATAGGAACCATCAGGGCTTCTTCAGAGGATGGAAGCTATCCGATATCATCGCATTCTTCCATAAGCTATGCCGCAATCCCGATTACTGCATCATCTTCTATTACTTCATGGGACATGTCGATAAATCCACTCTTGGTGCAGACGATTCTGCGATTTTCGATGATGTGAAGAAGGAGCAACCTGAGTCAGCGCTCAAGGACCAGACATGGATCAGGAACTACTGGATCAGGAATGCATCAGGGAGGATGGATATAGACAGACGGCTCCTTGATCTCCCGGATATTGCGGAAGGCGAGCAGGGAAGGCTTGCTGTAGGAAGGAATTCAGAGCGCTTCGAATACTACAGCAGCTCTACGGTCAAGGAGACAGTGAAGGATCTCTATGACTTCAGATGCCAGGTGTGCGGTGATGTAATTCTCAAGACAGGCTGGGAGAGCAGCATGGGAAGAGCTGACAGCTGGCGCTATCTATCGGCAGATGTCCATCACATACTTCCTCTTTCCCAGGGAGGTCCTGATGTAAGAGCGAACATGCTATGCCTATGCCCGACATGCCATAGGAAATTCCATTCAGGGGAGTACAGGATGAAGGAGAAGACAGGATCCTTCATTGTGCGCGATGAGCTTCTTGGAAAGGACCTTGGGCTGAACAGCAGGCATAGGAACATCCTATTCTGATGGTATTCCCGATTATTCGGATATCCTGAAAGCGCAACGTATCAGAAGCTATCCATTGCACTTATGCAATAGGGAGATAGTCCACGGCCTAGGTCGCCTGATCGGAATTGAATGGATGCTGCGCTCTCCGTGCTTTTATCAAGCATTCGCAATCCTGAGAGCACATACACTCAATGAAAATGATAGCACTAGATGACGGTGTGATTACTATACGAGCAAATGGCCAGCAAATGAAAATCGAGGTGCGATGATTTCGAAACATGCATTTAAGGGCTTAAAATCAGCTTTTTCCCTCCTGGATGAGGGACGATAGCAAATGGCCGGCAAATGAAATTGTCATGCCCCATGCGGGGATGTACCTGATGTATCTGTTTGAAGTCGAGTCATCCAGCGGTTTGATTATCTTTGGATCTGAAATTTTGAATCGTTGTGATACAATCTGACTGATGATGGGATTTCATTTATTGAATCTATGGTACGGCCGATGTGATTTGATAGAGGAGGAAGTAAATGGATCAAAATGAAAAGCTGCTTGAAAAACTCCTTGCCATGTCGGATGAGACAGAGATTGTAGAATTCAAAGAAGCAAAAAACGAGTTCAATAACGATAAGATTGGTCAGTATTTTTCTGCCTTGAGCAATGAAGCAAATTTACAGGGTGTCCCTTCTGCTTGGCTTGTCTTTGGAGTTGCCGATAAGACTCATGAAATAGTTGGAACAAACTTCATTTCAACTACAGCTAAGTTCAATAAGTTGAAACTGTTTATCAGCCAGCAAACATCTCCGAGCATGTCTTTCACGAATATTGTATCAATAAATAAGGATAGCAAGAGAGTGATCATGTTTGAGATTCCTGCTGCTCCCCGTGGTGTTCCTGTGTCATTTCATGGGCATTGTTATGGGAGAGAGGGCGAATCAATTGTTGGGCTGAGTCAGAATAAGCTGAAAAGAATCTTTAGCCAGACGGCTCCAGACTGGAGTGCGGCATTTGTTCCTGAAGCTACTTTTGATGATCTTGATCCAGTTGCGATTACTGTTGCAAGAGAGGCTTACAAGAAGAAATATCCAGGCAGGACTGAGGATGTAAATAGCTGGGATGATGTAACATTTCTAAATAAGGCAAAATTGACACTCAAAGGAAAGATTACACGCACGACTTTATTGCTAGTTGGAAAAGATGAAGTATCTGGCATGATTGATGACTCTTGCGATCCCAAGATTCGTCTATCGATAAAAGACGAGAATGGAGAAAATAAGGATTTTTGCATATGTACGATCCCTTTTATCTTGAGTGTAGATACTATTGCAAACAAGATACATAATGTAACATATCAGTATCTTAGAGAAGATTCTTTAATTCCAGAAACTGTTACACAGTTTGATTCTTTTATTATACGCGAGGCTTTATGCAATTGCATCGCACATCAAGATTACCAAATTGGTCGGCGCATTGATGTTATTGAGAAGGGGGAGTATCTTACTTTCATCAACGCTGGTTCTTTCATTCCAGAGAGCGTAGAAGCCGTTGTTATACAGGATTCGCCAGAAGCAATTTATAGGAATAAATTCTTGGTTGAGGCGATGGCAAATGTGGGCATGGTAGAGACGGCAGGTGGTGGCATTAAGAAGATGTTTATGCTACAAAAACGAAAGGGATTTCCGTTGCCTGATTATGATCTCTCAGATAATAAAGTTGAAGTTGAAATAACAGGGAAGGTCGTTGACAAAGACTTTGCTGATATACTGATGAAGAATACTGAGTTGTCTATTGAGGAAGTCATTCTTCTGGATAGAGTATCGAAGAAAAAACAGATTTCAAAAGAAGATTCAAATCATTTAAGAAAGAAGCACCTTATTGAGGGAAGATATCCTAAAGTATTCTTATCCAAGAGTGTTGCTGCTGCTATTGGTGATAAAATTGGTTACACAAGAGAAAAAGGGTTGGAGAATGAGTCCTATAGGCAGCTTATTCTTGATTCGATAAAAAAACATGGTAGTTTAACGAAGCCTGAAATAAATAAGCTAGTGGGCGATATTCTGCCTGCGAATTTATCGGATAAACAGAAAAGAAATCGTATTGACAATTTGCTCAGAAGGCTCAGAGAAGATGGATTAATTTCTAATACTAAAGCTGGATCGAGCTCAAAATGGCAATTGTCAAAATAACGCATGAAAAACGCATGAAGTACGTATGGTTTAAACGCATGATATTAAGCTAATTCTATACGTTATAAGTAATACCTTAATTAAGAGTCATGCGTTTTTTTCCGAATAAGAACATATGGAAAAACGCATGAGGTTTTCAGATGCCTGTTAGGTAGGTGGATGTGAACTCAAGTGTCTGATGCGGAGATAAATAGATTACCTGATGCTTCTTGGATAAAACTTTGCAGAGGTGATGAATATGGGTATTCGGTCAAAATGTTTCCGCAGAAAGCCACATAAATGAAACAACTCCCTGTTGTAGAGGGAGCTGCTTTTGTTGGACCTGATCGGAATCGAACCGACTACCTATTGAATGCCATTCAATCGCTCTAGCCAAGTGAGCTACAAGCCCAGTATTCCTTTGCTGTGTTTGAATTACAGTTAGAAGATGCATTATAGGCATGGCTTTTGTCAATATCCGGACATTAAGTTAATGGCAGTATGATTTGGTTAATCATGTTATGATAATAACGTATTGTAAAAATTATAACATTTCTGTCTGAAGTACTTGAATAAGTCACCCATTAAAAGTATCCTCTTTCACACAAGGTTTGAAGAAATGGATAACAAGAAGATTAAAGTAGCTGTAATCGGTGCTACCGGTGCAGTTGGTCAGGTTTTTATGTGGATGCTCTCCGATCACCCATGGTTTGAGCTTAGCTATGCTACTGCATCTGCAGCAAGAGTCGGACAGAAATATGCTGCGACCGTGCATTGGGTAATGCCTTTCGAGATGCCGGATGCGATCAAGGATATGGAAGTAAGGGAATTCAACTTCGCTCAGATGAAGGAAGCAGGAGTCAAGATCGTATTCTCCGCTCTTCCTGCAGCAGTTGCCCAGGAGGCTGAGCCCCAGCTCAGGGCAAATGGCTTCTATGTGTTCTCGAACGCTGCGGCAATGCGCTACGACCAGGATGTTCCTATCCTGATTCCTGATACCAATGTCGAGCAGCTGGATCTGATCAGAAAGCAGGGATACCCGCAGACAGGCTTCTGCGTAACCAATGCAAACTGCGTAACTACAGGTCTTGCAATGGCTCTTGCTCCATTGAGGAAGTTCGGTATCAAGACAGTGACTATCAACAGCTACCAGAGCGTATCCGGAGCTGGATACCCAGGCCTGTCCTCCTTCGATATCACAGATAACTGCATACCGTTCATCAAGGGCGAGGAGGAGAAGATCGAGAAGGAAGTCAAGAAGATTCTTTCCATCAATCCTGATGTATATGCATACACAGTCCGTGTTCCTGTTATGTTCGGCCATCTCGAGACTGTATGGCTCGACCTTGAGCAGGATGTCGAGACCGAGGATATCGTGAAGGCATGGAATGAGTTCAAGGAAGTGCAGGATCTTCCTTCTACTCCAGCACAGCCTATCGTGTACTCCGATGAGCCTACATTCCCACAGCCTAAGTACGCTTTCTGGGGCTCTCCTAAGGGAATGGTCGTCTATACAGGAAGGATCAAGAAGAAGAACGGAAAGATTGGCTTCTGCCTCCTTGTGAACAACATCGTAAAGGGTGCAGCAGGCGGTTCGATCCAGAATGCGGAAGCATTCGTATCAAGGTACGGAATAAGGTAAGAAAGCAATTGGGAGCCATCGTCGAGATGGCTCTTTTCTTCAGTACCCGGCTGTGCTGAAATCAGCTTCCGGCCAGCTGAGGCCATCTCTATGCCTGATCAGATAGTCTATAGCCAGATCCTGCACATCCAGATCGAGGCTCTCGATAACGGGGCAGCTTCTGAATACGCTGTAGCCTCCTGCTCCTGTCGCCCTATAGCTGTTCATGCATAGCCTGAGCTTTCCTTCTATCTCCCTTCCCTTGAAAAGAAGCTTGGAAACCCTCTCGCCGACTGGCTTCGAGAGGTCGAAGGCGTATTCTATCCCCATGTAATAGTCATAGTTGTAGTGTGCTACCTTCGGAAGAAGGAATGCCGATGATATCGCAGGCTTGCCGTTCTCAAGCGCAAAGTACTCAGCAGCATGCTCAAGCGCGGCCTTGAGCTCCTCTTTTCCCACCTCGATGACAGCAAGCGCGTTAGGGTACTGGTATGATGCGATTACTTCCCTGATTGTTACGTTCCCGGAAAAGCCATAGAGGTCATTGGCAAGCGAAGTGCATGAGATGTCGGCATGGCTTGCCTCCAGCTGGACTGTGTTGAAGAAGTCTGCGATCCTGGAGCCTCTGAGAGCGCTCTCCAGGTGCGTCGGGGCTGTTATCGGATGCTCTATCCTTGCAATGCTCTCATCGAGCCATGCCTCGATATCGCGCCCAAGCGATGAGTATTCCTTCTCAAGACGTGATATCCTATCCTCCGGCTGCCTGATGCATCCCGTTATCCCGTCCTCATCTATATCTATCTCTGCGAAGAACTCAGCATTGGCCCTGCATTGCACTGCATAGCTGTTCCCGACCTTCGTAAGCGGGATGTTCATATGCTGATGGGCAGAGAGGATCAGGTCGTAATCGAGCTCTGCTGCGATCCTGTATGCGATGTTCTCATTGGTGTCTGAGAGCCTCTCCCCTGTCTCTATGTCGCACTCGAAGCCTCCATGGTAGACAAGGACGGTGTAGTCAGCCTTATTCCTTACAGCCTCGAGCTCCCTTCTTGCAGCTGAGAAAGAATCGGTGATCTCGAAGCACTCAAGGTTCTCCTTCTTCTCCCACACCCTGATATAATCCGTGACTAGGCCGACGAAGGCGACTCTGATGCCATTGCTGTCTTCTCTTATGATGCTCGGCAGTATCGTGGTCCTTCCTGTCCTGTCTATGAGGTTGGCAGCAAGGATCGCCGCTCCTGTCCCTGCGAAGAAGGAATGGAAGGCCTCGTAGCCGTAGTTGAAGTCATGGTTCCCGGGAACCATTATGTCTGTTCCCATTGCCCTGAAGACCTGGGCCTGTGGAAATGGCCTTATGTTCCTGTCCAGCACATACTTCGACAGTGCTGATCCCTGCAGGGAATCGCCTCCATCGATCACAACAGTATCCCTGTCCTTATGGATTGTCCCTGCAATCCTCATAAGTCCCATGTTCCTCTCTCCCCTCTCTGCATAGAGGGTAGGGAAGAGATATGAATGCGTATCGCTTGTATATATAAGATGCATATTATGCCTGCAATCCGATATTCCATCAGAAATCGGGGTCCTTTTCAAGCTTGGTATCGGCTGATGATGCAAATAGATAATATGATATCGATATAAATGCTACTGGCTTGATAAAATACACGATTCCAATTATTCTTAGGGTCAGTAAGAAATATACTGGGGAATCCCAGATATCGATAAGGAGAATCCGATGGAAATTAAAGATCTAAAGCATGCAAAGCTGGTCCAGTGGATCAACGAAATTGCAGCTCTGACAACACCTGACGCAATCGTCATTGCCGATGGATCCCAGGAGCAGTATGACGAACTTATTGACCAGCAGGTCAATGCAGGACTGGCAGTTAAGCTCAATCCTGAGAAGAAGCCAGGATGCGTTCTCTTCGATTCCGATCCTTCCGATGTAGCACGTGTTGAGAAGAGGACCTATATCGCTGCAGCAACAAAGGATGCAGCTGGTCCTACAAACAACTGGATCGATCCTGTCGAACTCAAGAAGACTATGACAGATCTCTACAGGGGCTGTATGAAGGGAAGGACAATGTATGTCATCCCATTCTCAATGGGTCCTCTTGGTTCACCTATTGCAAAGCTCGGCGTTGAGATCACCGATAGCGCATACGTCGTATGCAACATGATGATCATGACACGCGTTGGCGTGAAGGTCCTCGACCTTCTCGGAACAGATGGATACTTCGTACCATGCCTCCACTCTGTCGGCAAGCCTCTTGCTGCAGGCGAGAGCGACAACGGCAAGTGGCCATGCGCTCCAATGGAGAACAAGTACATCTCGCAGTTCCCGGAGACAAGGGAAATCTGGTCATATGGCTCAGGCTACGGCGGAAACGCTCTTCTCGGAAAGAAGTGCCTCGCACTCAGAATAGCATCCGTTCTCGCTCGCGACGAAGGATGGCTTGCTGAGCACATGCTCATCCTCAAGGTCACAAACCCAGAGGGTAAGTCAAAGTATATCACAGGCGCATTCCCATCAGCTTGCGGTAAGACAAACCTCGCTATGCTCATCCCAACCATCCCAGGCTGGAAGGTAGAGACAATCGGTGACGATATCGCATGGATGAAGCCAGGCAAGGACGGAAGACTCTATGCTATCAACCCAGAGGCAGGCTTCTTCGGCGTTGCTCCTGGAACATCAGCTAAGTCCAACTACAACGCTCTCGCTGCAGCTTCCAAGAACACGATCTTCACAAACGTCGCACTCACAGAGGATAAGGACGTATGGTGGGAAGGAATCGGCTACGATGCTCCAGGCAAGCTCATTGACTGGCACGGAAACGAGTGGATTCAGGACAAGGGCAACAAGGAACAGGCTCCAGCTGCTCACCCGAATTCAAGATTCACAGCACCAGCTTACCAGTGCCCATGCATCGCACCTGAGTGGGAGGATCCATCAGGAGTTCCTATCTCAGCTATCCTCTTCGGCGGAAGAAGGCCAAGCACAATCCCTCTGGTACACATGTCAAGGAACTGGAACCACGGTGTATTCCTCGGTTCTATCGTAGGATCGGAGGTTACAGCAGCTACTCTCGACGTAAAGGCTGGAACAATCAGAAGAGACCCATTCGCAATGCTTCCATTCTGCGGATACAACATGGGCGACTACTTCCAGCACTGGATCGATGTAGGTAAGGCTGCTCCTTCACAGGACGTGCTTCCTAAGATCTTCTACGTCAACTGGTTCCGCAAGAGCGCTGAGGGCAAGTTCCTCTGGCCAGGATACGGCGATAACAGCCGCGTTCTCAAGTGGATCTTCGAGTGCTGCGACGGCGTTGCAAAGACAGTCGAGACTCCGATCGGAATCATGCCTACTCTCGATGCAATCGACAGGCCTGAGGGTGTATCCGATGAGGATATGTCACAGCTTCTCACAGTCGATGTCGATGGCTGGCTGAAGGAAGTCAATGACATCAGGACCAACCACTATCCGAAGTTCGGTGCTCATCTTCCTAAGGAGCTTTCCGATATGCTCGATACCCTCGAGGCTAGCCTCAAGGCTTCAAAGTAATCGAATAGCTCTTCGCTTAAGGCTCTGGTTCATACCAGGGCCTTTTTGATTTATAATGCGGATATGAGCCAGAATGAGAGGATCTTCTACATAATAGACAAGCTTGCGCGCGATAACGGCTCCGTATCCCTCAGGGAGATATCAGAGACGTACTCCGTGTGCCGGAGGCAGGCTGCCCGCGATATCCAGTACGTGCGTGACAGGATCCTCGATGGAAGGGCCGATGCTATCGTCTACGATCCCCATTCACGGGCATACAGGCTATCAGGCGATAGCGGGCTCTTCAACAACTGGCGCTCTAAGATCCTGATTGCCCAGGCTATAGCCGAGGCCGCGAGCTCCGATGTCTTCTATTCGCCCTCTGCAGAGCTCCCGGATCTCATGCGCAAGACGCTGAGCCATATCGAGTACAGGGCACAGGCCTCCGAGCTTTCCGATTACAATGTCTTCTCGTCAATCGTAAGCGCATTCGAGTCTGGCAGGGCCGTTAGGATCAGGTATTCGCGATACGGGAAGAACACAGAGAGGGTAGCTGAACCCCTCAAGCTCATCAACTATGACCAGAACTGGTATCTTGCCGCATGGGACAGGAGCCATTGCGATATCCGCGTGTTCCTCCTTTCGAGGATAAAGGAGGCAATAGTCCTCGATGATCCTGTAGCATTCTCTGACTGGAAGAAGCTCGATGCCTTCCTTTCATCCGGCTATGGCATATTCATGAGGGCAGAGAAGCCATCTATCTACAGGATGAGGTTCTATGGCAATGCTGCTTACATCGTCTCCACTCAGGTATGGCATAAGGAGCAGAAGGGCCGCTGGGCAATCCCTGACGAATGCTATGAGCTCGAGGTTCCTGCGAACAGCACCGTTGAGCTGATGAACAAGCTCTTCTCCTTCAGAGGCGATGCGGTTCCTGTGGCTCCTGAGTCCTTTGTCGAGGAGTACAAGAGCGAGCTTGACAGGATACGGCAGAATGCGCTGATGAACCTCGGAAGGAACAGCTGATGCTAAAATCAGTTTACATATTGCAATAGCATTCTAAACTCTTTTTACTCCTTCATGTTTTCTATATACTCGTACTCAAAGTGAGGAAAACATGTCTAAATCTGTTTCTACTGTAAAGTATGGACCGAAGGACCGCCCGCCGATGGGCAAGCTTGTCCCTCTCTCCATCCAGCATGTGTTCGCGATGTTCGGTGCGACAATCCTCGTTCCGATCCTTACAGGGCTCTCTCCTTCGACAGCGCTGTTCACGGCAGGCACAGGAACCCTTCTCTACATCCTTCTTACAAAGGCAAAGGTCCCTGCATTCATCGGTTCTTCGTTTGCATTCATCACTCCGATTGTCACGATATCCGCTTCATATGGACCGCAGTATGCGATGGGAGGTGCCTTCGTATCAGGCCTTGTGTACTGCGTAGTCGCATTCATAATCTCAAGATGCGGCCAGAACTGGATACATAGGGCGCTTCCTCCGATGGTTATCGGATCGGTTATAATCGTAATCGGACTCAATCTCGCTCCTACTGCGCTTAACATGGCTATGTACAACAACAATGAGTACTCGCTTGTGTTCATGTCCATCGCAGCTGTTACTCTTGGAGTCACTGTATTCTGCAACATCTTCCTCAAGGGCTTTTTGGGAGTCATCCCAATCCTCTTCGGAATCGCAGTAGGCTACGTCTTCACTCTTGTCATGGGTCTCTTCTTCCCTGCATACCACCTGATCGACTTCACAGAGGTTGCTAAGGCTGCATGGATCGGTTTCCCCTCATTCTCGCTTCCTAAGTTCGCTCTCGTGCCTATCATCACATTCGTGATCGTTTCATTCGCAACAATCTGCGAGCATCTCGGTGATACTCTCGTTATCTCGAAGGTTGTAGGAGAGAACTTCTATGAGGATCCGGGCCTCAAGAGAACGCTCCTCGGAGATGGTCTTGCAACTACATGGGCATCCCTCTGGGGCGGTCCACCTAATACCACATACGGTGAGAACGTAGGTGTCCTGGCTATCACAGGAGTATACTCCGTATGGGTGACAGGAGGCGCTGCCGTGATCGCAGTGGTCCTCTCGCTCTTCCCGAAGTTCGGTGAGCTGATCAAGACGATACCTGGTCCTGTAATGGGCGGAATCTCGATGCTCCTATTCGGAGTCATCGCATCCTCAGGTCTCAGGACGCTGGTGGAGAGCGGCGTCGACTACCAGGATAAGAGGAACCTCACGATCTCCTCTATAATACTCGTAATCGGAATCGGCGGAGGATTCCTTGAGTTCGGAATCGGAAACGGGGACCTGAAGTTCTCGCTTGGCTCTGTAGCTCTTGCGACTCTCGTCGGAATAATACTCAATCTGATCATCCCTGAGAAAAAGAAGGCCTGATCAGCATTGCTATTCAAGGAGGCGTTGATTGTTCAGCGCCTCTTTTCTATGATCTGTGCTATGGAATACATTTACATCGATACCGATGAGGCCCTCCATGAAGCCGTGCTGAAGTGGAAGGAGCTGGAATGCATCGCAGTTGACTTCGAAGGTGAGTTCAACCTCCATATCTATGGGGAGCATCTATGCCTTATACAGGTGTATGACGGGAGCGGATACTCCCTGATAGATCCAAGGTCGCATGCAATCACGAAACAGGGCCTTGAGGAGTTCTTCTCCATCGAGACAGAGAAGGTCTGGTTCGAGTGCCAGTCGGATGCATCCCTTGTCTTCAAGCAGTATGGCCTCAGGATAAGGAATATAGTGGATATAAGGGTGATGGCGAAGGCTCTTGGATACCAGGGCAATCTCTCAGGCCTTGAGGAGAAGTACCTTGGCATCAAGGATGATGGGAATAAGAAGAAGCATCAGCAGGCAAACTGGCTGAAGCGCCCGCTGGACCAAGAGGAGATCGAATACGCACTGAAGGATGTTGAGTACCTCATTGCGCTCAGATCCATTCTCGAGGACCTTGTCAGGGAGAAGCATCTTGAGAAGCACACAGAGGCGATGATGAGGAAGGCGACCCAGGTGGCTGAGGGAAAGCCCGGATGGATTAAGGTATGCAGCTGGAGGATGCTCGGAAGCAGGGAAAGAGAGTACGTCAAGGCAATATACCTTGCACGTGATGCAATAGCGCGCCGCTTCAATGTGCCAGCTGTCCGCGTCATGGACAAGCATAGGATAGCAGAGCTTGCCATGAGAGTCCCCAGAAGCCGGGATGAGCTCTCGGAGAGGCTCAAGGATGAACCTCCTCGCTTCAGGAAGATGCTGATCGAGAATACGTGGAATGCGATTGAGCGCGTCTCAGGCAATCTCCCTGATAAAATGGGCCAGAAGCGATAGCTGCTTTTTCTCTATTCTCTCCTCATTGCCATG
>JAXFQZ010000149.1:0-4217 GCA_034178685.1 Candidatus Ornithospirochaeta sp.
TGCGTTGATTGCCTGAGATCTGGTATACTCTTCTGGCAGAGGCTGGATGACGAAGGAAATAAGAGTAAGCGCAGCAGTGATCGGTAATTTAGGGGAGTGAAAGTCATGGCACCATCTGATGCACAAAGAAAAGCAATCAAAAACTACCGCAAGAACCATATAAAGCGGCTAACATTGGAGTTTTCGGATTTGTCAGATACCGACATTCTGGACAAGCTAGCAAGTGTTCCGAATAAGAGACAATATATCTGCTCTCTCATCCGGGCTGACATTCTTGCGGGGACGGAAATGAAAAAATAAAAAAGGATCTGAAGTTTTCTCCATGTAAACGAACGAATATGTAGATAGAAAGTTAGCTTGTCCTGATGGTGCAAAGCTTCATTCCAGGATGGATAATCGAAGAATCCTACTAAAACAGCTGCGTTGATTGCCTGAGATCTGGTATACTCTTCTGGCAGAGGCTGGATGATGAAGGAAATAAGAGTAAGCGCAGCAGTGATCCACAGCCAGGGGAAGATCTTCTCAACGCAAAGGGGCTATGGTGATTTCAAGGGAATGTGGGAGTTTCCCGGCGGAAAAAGAGAACCAGGAGAGACCGGGGAGCAGGCCATAGTGCGAGAGATCAAGGAGGAGCTTGCGGTGGATATCTCTGTAGACAAGTTCCTCATAACCGTCGAATACCAATACCCTGCATTCCACCTGACCATGGATTGCTATCTATGTTCCATTGTTGCAGGATCACCTACGCTGCTTGAGCACGAGGCTGCAAGATGGCTGGACCCAGCAGACATAGACAGCGTGAACTGGCTTCCTGCCGATATCCTTGTCGTCAACGAAATCAAGAAGCATCATGAACTGCTCTAGGCATATGAGTTCAGATAGTCATATATATCTTCGCGAACCGGTGTTTCGAGTTCATATTCAATCTCAAAGATGCTCTCACCGGTTCCAGGAAGAGTTGTAAAGCGGGCATCCCCTACAGGCCTTATCTCTCCAAGGAAGAAGAATTCCTTTGATTCGCCATTCGCGTCCTTGTTCTTCCTGATGAACAGATACTTCCTTGTATTACTGAATTTCTCTATTCTGGCGCCGTGCTCATCCCTGCCATAGATTACAGCGTAATCCTTCGAGGACTTGTTCCTGTTCTTCTTGGAAATCGCCTTTATATGGCTCCTGTCCAGGAACTTATCCTCGTAGTTGATCGCATCCTCGGCTTTGTCGTAGTTTATGAATACGCAGAAGGAATCGGAGTATTCGTTATACATATAGCCTCCGATTACAGAAGAGAGATCCTTATTCCAGTTCAGCAGCTCACAGGCCTCTGCATATGAATACAGATTGTTCAGCATCAGGTTTGTTCCTTTATAGCAATCAGCACCCTGTCTCTCATAGCGTCTTATGCCATATGCAACAGCAGCCTCCAGGAGGCTTTCATAGCTCTCGTCTTCCAGGCTTTCAGAGAATCCCCTGTTAAGATAGTAGACATCATCCTCATGTGTAAGGATCGGTTCGATCTCCGGATCGGATGCTTTCCTGATGGGCTTCCTGAACTCCAGCGACAGGTAGTTCAATGCTGAAATCAGGCTCTTCTCATCAGCCTCAACAGGACAGTCACTTTCTCCGACACGGTAATTGAATTCCCTGTTCTTAAGAACATGATCTAAAAGCAGCAGCGGATACCTCTGCTTGCCGTTTGCCAGATTTGATTCCACAAAGCCCAGCATCAGCTCATTTGCCCTGGAGATCCTTGTCCTGTATTCCGGCTCATACTTCACCAGATAGGAATAATAGGAGCCGCTGTATCCGATGAGATTCATCGGATCGATGGCATTGTTATCATCAAAGTCCTGCAGCGAGGGTATGCGTCCGAGCCTGTACTTCAGATTCTGGTATTCATTCTTCAGCAGCCTCGATTCGTGGAAATTCTGGTTGTCGATGGTCCTGTAGATCCTCTCCCTTGCGATCCTATCGAAACTGATCGTCGAGGATCCAGGGATCAAAAGCGTTCCCTCTGTGGTGAACCTTCGGAGGGCATCCTTGCTGTATGTATTATCCCCTGAAAGGGCAATCGGTATCATGAAGCTGTTCTTATAGTTGCCTATGAAGTCGATCACAACGACATAATCCTTCCCATTATGCTTCCTCAGTCCCCTTCCAAGCTGCTGGATGAATACAATCGAGGACTGCGTCGGCCTGAGCATTATGATCTGGTTCACTGCAGGGATATCGACGCCTTCATTGAGGATATCGACTGTCAGGATGTAATCCAGCGGATCAGGATTATTGATGTCGGATTCAAGACGCTCAATGGCGGCTTCCCTTTCATCTTCCGTATCCGCTCCTGATAAAGCACATGTCCTAAGCCCATTCTCATTCAGCCTGGAGGACAGCTCTTTCGCTTCTTCTACCCTTGAGCAGAATATCAATCCTTTTACACGCTCCCCTGAGTGCCCGTAGAATCTGGCTTTTTCGATTATGTGACGTACACGCTCCTCGCATGTCAGTCTTGCCACTGCTGTGTTCTCATCGATCTCATGGCCATCTACCTCCACATCCGTGACCCCGAAGTAATGGAATGGACAGAGCAGATCGTATTCCATGGCATTTGAAAGGCGGATATCGCATGCGAGATTGTAATCAAACTCGTCATAGACATTGAATCTGTCTGTTCTATCCGGAGTTGCAGACATTCCAAGAAGGAACCTGGGCCTGAAGTAACCCAGGATCCGCTGATAGGTATCGGAGCCTATGTGGTGGGCTTCATCGATGATGATATAATCAAAGTAGTCAGGAGCGAACCTATGGTAGCATTCTGGCCTTGATATAGTCTGCTGCATGGCAAACAGATACTGGGCAGAGAGATAGTTAATCCTGTCCGCTGATGAGGCGCTGCCTGAAAGCCTCGCTACTGTTATATTCTCTCCAAGGACATCCCTGAAGCTGTCGATCGCATCTGTCAGGATCACTTCCCGATGAACGATGAACAGCATGTGCCTAGGTCTGAACGAGCGGACATCAAAGGCACTAAGGTATGTCTTTCCTGTTCCGGTTGCAGCAACGATCAGGGCACGGTTCTTTCCTTCATCTCTCAATGCTCTAAGCTTATCGAGAGCCATCTGCTGCATCTTATTCGGTTCGATCGCATAATTGAGGATCCTCTGGGTCCTTGGCCTCTCCCGCAGAGCCTCCAGGTACCTTTTCTCATAGGCTTCAATCCAGGACTCAGACAATGGAACCGATTCTGACCAAAGGCATTCAAAAGCCTCTATGAATCCCCTTGTGAACTCGCCTTTCTCCAGGGATGTCGTTTTGACATTCCATTCCCTATTAGATGTCAGCGCTCCCTGCGTAAGATTGGAAGAACCTATCAGGGTTGTATAGACACCGTTACTGTCCAGAAAGCAGTAGCCCTTTGTGTGGAAATCGATGTCTGCAGCAACTCTTGCATCAATATTCCCAAAGGCAAGGAGCTTCCTGAGCGCATATGGGTCTGTGAAGCTCAGATAATCGGTTGTGATGATATGCCCTTTGCCACCCCTATTCTTAAAGTCAAGGAGATTATCAAGCAATGGGGTAATGCCACTTCTATTGATGAAGGCAACCGAGAACCAGAACTCTACGCAGTTATCAAGCTGCCTCTGGATCTCGGTGATTACCTTTACAGGCTTCCTGTAGTCGTTATAGATAAGCTGGGGCCTAAAGTCAGCATTGCTCCTCTGGGAATAATCCAGAAAAGCTGTTTCTGCGGAATCAAGAATAGAAGATGAATCACAACCAGCCATGATCCCAGGATAATCCAATCATATCCTCAGGTCCAGATCAAAGCATCCGGATATAGTGCAAGCACTGGGCTGCTGCAGCTCATCCGTTTCTCTGCTTAGAGAAGACTATTCCTGCATCCGATTCATAGCACTGGTCAGCGCCGGCAGAAACAACCAAAAGGAAGCGCGGATGTTTTCCTGGTCTGAATCATATTGATAAACCAGGTTCTCTTCTATGCTCCTTTGGACTTCTGTTGCTTAATGTTTTCTTTATTCTTTCATTCCTGAACCAGCTGAGGTACCTGTCAATGAAGTGCATGAAATCATCAAGGGTCCATCCTTCCCTGTCTCTTCCGTAGAGGACTTACGAAGAATCCCACGCATGCTGAGTTGTCAGGAGAGCACCCCTTTCTTGACACAGATCTGGAAAAGCCTCTCTTTCCATCCCACCTGCAG
>JAXFQZ010000176.1:0-4826 GCA_034178685.1 Candidatus Ornithospirochaeta sp.
CTCTGAGCAATACAAACCACTGGATGAGGCCTGGCAACTACGGTATCCAGGCTGTCAAGGAGGACTGCATCAGCATCCTCTGGACTAATACGACTCCGAATATGCCAGCATGGGGCGGCAAGGATGCAAAGCTCGGAAACAACCCGATCGTAATCGCTGTTCCTTATGCGGATGCTCCTGTGATCGTTGATGTTGCTATGTCTATGTTCAGCTACGGAAAGCTTGAGAAGTACAGAAGGGAAGGCGTGATGTGCCCTGTGGATGGCGGAATAGACAAGGATGGGAATATTTCCAGGGATCCAGGAAAGATCCTTGAGACACACCAGGTTCTGCCGATCGGCTACTGGAAGGGCTCAGGGCTGTCCTTGGTCCTCGATCTTGTAGCTGCATCTCTTGCTGGTGGCGCGACTACAAGGCTTGTCGGCAAGGAGGATACAGAGACAAACCTTTCCCAGATCTTCATCGCATTCGATCTATCGAAGGCTTCCGACAGGGCAAGGATCGAGGAGGAGATAGGAAATACGCTTAAGGACCTTCAGTCATCTGAGCCTTTGGAGGAGGGCGTACATGTCCATTATCCTGGCCAGGGCATGAAGAGGACTGCAGAGGAAAGCATGAAGAATGGCGTATTCGCAGATGATTCCCTATGGAAGACCGTGCTGGAGCTCTAGAATGATAATACCAGGTATCGTTTCTGCTACATTCAAGAACCTTCCATTCGAGCGCGTCATCGCTATCGCAGCTGAGAGCAATCTAAAGGCTATCGAATGGAGCGAGAACTGGCACATCAGGGAGAATGATACAGACCAGGCTGCTTATATTGCCGCTCTGACTGCTCTCAATGGGCTTAAGGTCGCCTCCTTCGGATCTTATTACAGGCTTGGAAAGGGAATGGATTTCATGCCTAGGATCAGGGTTGCTCTTGCGCTTGGAGCGAAAGTGATCAGGATATGGGGTGGCGATAAGCCTTCCTCTGATCTATCCGCAGAAGAAAGGGAAGCTCTTATCAGGGAAGCTATGGAGATTGCCGACAAGGCCTCAGGTTATGGTCTCTCCATCGCTCTTGAATGGCATAAGAACACAGTCACAGACACAAATGAATCAGGTCTATCCTTCCTTGAGGATGTGGACAGGCCTAATTTCAAGACGTTCTGGCAGCCTACGCAGGCGCTTTCCGTCACAGAAAGGAGGGAAGGCCTGGGAAAGATCGGGAAGTATCTTTCGAATATCCATGTGTACTACTGGGATGCGACAGGAAGACGTCCATTCGCAGAGGGACTGGAGGACTGGAAGGGCTATCTATCTGAAATAGATAAGGAAAAGGACCATTATGCTCTGCTTGAATTCGTGAAGGATGACAGCATTGAGCAGCTGAAAGAGGATGCAGAGGCATTCCTCGGTTTGCTGAAGGAGATTTGATATGGCAGATATGCATGTTGATTGCTTTGATATGATCAATCCGTTCGTGATTGCATCGAGTCCCGCGACAAGGGGTGCTGAGAATGTGCTTAAGTGCGCTCAGGTAAGGCCAGGTGCAATCGTTATGAGGAATTTCGGCCATGGGATGGGCGGAGGTTCATTCATCTATCCGAATGCCGATGCTATGTATAAGGGCCAGCAGTCATTCCATAGCCATGCTGTTGGCTATCAGATGGCTGACGAGATGGATAGCCTTGAGAAATACTGCGAAGAGGTCAGGAAGATCAAGAAAAGCCTCGATAGCGACATTAAGCTTTGGGTATCGATTGGACATTATAGCAATATAGTCAAAGGCGGTGACTGGAAGTCGGACTGGAAGAACCAGGCAAGAGAGCTCAGGAATGCAGGCGCTGATGCCTTCGAGCTCCATTTCAATACCCCTGGCGTTGCTGTTGCTGGAGACAGGCAGTTCAACTACTACCAGCTCGTCTATTCATCAACAAAGATGATCAGGGAGACCACTCCTGATATGCCTATCATGGTAAAGCTTGCCATTGAGTCATGCGATACGCTTACATCAATGAGGAACGCAATCGCAGCTGGCGCATCCGCTGTAGGTCCTACTGCAAGATGGAAGGGCTTCTACTTCGATCTTGACTGGAAGACGACAGAGGCACGCCCAGGCGCAGGATACGGCGGAACACAGGCTAATCCTATCGTCTGCTATTCGGTTGCGGAGGCAAGGAGCAAGGGAATCGATATCCCTATGTTCGCTGGCGGCGGCGTATTCTCATATGACCAGGCCCTTCGTCTTGTCATGGCGGGAAGCGATATGGTTCAGCTCGGCGCACTTGCATGCGCAGGCGGAATCGGGGCTGTCAGGAATCTTATGAAAGGCTTTGAGAAATGGATGGATGAGAATGGCTACAAGAGCATGAAGGATCTTAAGGGGGACGCTCTCAAGCTGTTCAATATGCCATCCGATTTTGCTAAATCCAGGCAGAACAGGCTCGGTGAGGCTTATAAGGCAGCCGATGCCGATCCTGATAAGTGCATCGGATGCCATAGATGCCAGGATGTCTGCTGGTATGACGGAATAAGGGTTGAGAACAGGAAGGCTGCGAAGACAGACCACTGCATAGGATGCGGTTACTGCTTCCAGGTCTGTCCTACCGGAGCTCTCTCTGTCGATAAGAAAGGCATCCTGAAATCAGCATTCGAGGCATGATATGAGGAAAGCAAAGGTTCTGTTGGTTGGCATCGGAGGGTATGGCGAGAACTATATCAAGGAATTCCTTGAGCGCGATATCCCCAATGCAGAGCTTGTAGGAGTCGCTGATCCATTTATAGACAAAAGCCCATACAGATCTGAGATAGAGAAGCGGGGAATTGCGATCTGCAGAAGTCCTGAGAGCTTCTATCTTGAGCATGGAAAGGTCGATCTGACGGTCATCTCAAGCCCTATCCATACTCATTACGGATACATTGTCTCAGCATTCAAGGCAGGAAGCAATGTGCTTACTGAAAAGCCTGTTGTAATCGATCTTGGGAAGCTTGATCATCTGATTGCGCTTGAGAAGGAGACAGGTCTCTTTGCATCTGTGGGTTATCAGCTCTGCTTCTCAAGGGATGTTCTGAAGCTCAAGGAGGATATCCTCTCCGGAGTTTTCGGAAAGCCCCTGAGGATGAAGTCGATAAGGATGATGAGGCGAGGAGATAAGTACTATGCCAGAAATGGATGGGCAGGCAAGCTCAAGTGCCATGGCGACTATGTATTCGATTCTCCAGTCTCAAATGCATGTGCCCACCAGATACAGAATATGCTCTATCTCCTAGGTTCTACTATGGAAGGCACTGCTGATGTTGTCTCTGTCGATGCTGGTCTCTACAAGGGTAGGCCGCAGATCGAGAACTACGATGCAGCAAGCCTCCTTATAAAGACAGACAGGGATGTCGATATCCTTTACTGGACTGCGCACTGCATCGATGAGGCGAAGGTCGGGCCGAGAAGCGAATTCGAGTTCGAGAATGCAACGATCTATGAGGATTCGAATTCATTCAAGGCTGTCTTCAGGGATGGAAGGGAAATCGATTACTCTCTCCTAGATAAGGGAGAGAGGATGCAGAAGCTTTATGACAGCATTGACGCAGCACTCGATGGCTCTCGTCCATGCTGCACTCTCTCTACATCCAGAGCGCATGTCAAGGCTGTGCTTCTTGCTGAGAAGCACCCTGTGTACCTCTGCTATGACGCAGAGAAGAAGACTCTTCCTGATGGCGATGGATACTACTCGGTACCAGGACTGTCGGAAAGGTTCCAGTCAGACTACAGGGACTGGAAAATCACGGATACAGGATTCGATGAGGATCTTTATCAAATAAAAAAATGAGGTAACTAATGAAAAAGTTATCTGTAATTCTATTTGTTGCTTTGCTTTCGATTGCTCCTGTCTTCGCAAATGGATCAAATGAGACTAAAGCAAGTGCATCGAATGAGAAACCAGTAATCACTATGTGGGCTCCTCTCAATGCTAACATCACGCAGGTTGCTTACGACAGATACATGGCAAAATAATAGCCACAAGGCAGGTTGGCATTGGGCGGTTCGATTCCGCCCCTGCCTATCAATGGAGGGAAAATGGATACAGCTAAGAGGCTACTTGAGATAATAGATTTCGATTACCCCGGCCTGGAGGATGCTCGCACGGCATACAAGGAGGGTGATTGCGAAAAAGCCATAGAGTGCATAGTAGAGCACTTCAGGACCCGTAAGGATCCTAAGTATCTATTCAGAAAGGAAGATACCGTTTTCCTTGACGATCCTAGGATCTTCGAGGATGCAGAGAAGACGATGAACCACTATATCTTCTCCCACCAGTTCGGAGAGGATATCGACTTTGCATTCAATCCGACTGCAGAGACGAGCCGCGATAACGAATGGACCTGGTCGCTGTACAGGACTCTGTACTGGCAGCCTCTTGCAAGAGCATATGCCTTGACTGGCGATGACAGGTATGTCAGGGAATTTGCCAAGCAGCTTAAGAAGTTCTACCAGACATGGCCTGCCGAGGAATACATGAATAAGACCGTTGCGGAAATAAAGCAGACATTCCCAGGGAATGCATGGAGAACCATCGAGACAGCTATGAGAATCTACACTACATGGCTGCCTTTGATGGAGATATGCAGGAACAGCGAGGCATTCGATATTGAGACATGGACTATCTTCCTTTCGTCTGTCCATGACCATGCAGAGTTCCTCCTGGGGCATTTCAGCAATCATACGAAATCATCCAACTGGCTTTCGATGGAGTGCTCGGGTCTTCTGCAGATGGGAATCATGTTCCCCGAGTTCAGGAGGGCAAAGCTCTGGAAGGATACTGCATACAGAAGGGTAATGCATGAGG
>JAXFQZ010000184.1:0-24853 GCA_034178685.1 Candidatus Ornithospirochaeta sp.
ATGCAGGAAGTCAATGCAGCTTGTGATGATCACGACCTCTGGAGTCAAGAGAAACAAGTATAGCGGCATCATTGGCAATCAGGTTGTTCTTGATGATCTGTTCCACGAGTGAATAGGATTATTGAAGCAGTGATAACGCAGCGAAATGTGGCTAAAAAAAGATAGATTTCGCGGAGTTATCGATGAATAGCTAAGCTATTATCGGGTCTCAGCTACCCTAGCGAGTCCCGATTTTGGATATAGCTCATTCCCCTCTGTGGGAGTATTGTGAATCAATCCGGGTATCTTTGCCATGAAATTATGCCTTGCATGCATTGTTGCAGTAAGATAACATAATATAGATTGTTTATCGGTTTACAGGAGGAAGTATGTCTTCTATAGATAGGTTTATCGAAAAGCACAGCCTGAGTGCTGATTGCATCAACGAAGATAGTGTTCTCTCATATTTCGTTTCCGAGATGGAGAAGGGGCTTGAGGGAAAGGACAGCTCCCTCAAGATGATTGCGACATATATCTCGGCAGAGGGAAGGGTCGAGGCAGGAAAGAGCGTGATTGTCATGGATGCTGGCGGTACCAACTTCCGTTCATGCCTTGTCACATTCGATGCTGGCCTGAATCCTGTCGTCACCGATTTCAAGAAGACCAGGATGCCTGGCTTCGATAGGGAAGTGAGTGCTGCTGAGTTCTTCTCCGTCCTTGCTGACAATGTCGAGAGGTTTATCGATAAGAGCGATAGGATCGGATTCTGCTTCTCCTATGCCGCAGACATCCTCCCGGACCGCGATGGCGTTCCAATCATGTTCTCCAAGGAGATAAAGGCAAAGGAGGTCGTGGGCATGAAGCTTGGCGAGAACCTCCTGAAGGAGCTTGCAAGGCGTGGCCATGATGTCAGCAATAAGAAGGTCGTTGTCATTAACGATACCGTTGCTACGCTTCTTGCCGCAAAGGCATCCTGCCACGAGAATGCCTCCGGATACATTGGCTTCATCCTCGGCACCGGTACGAATACCGCTTATATCGAATACAACGGGAATATAAAGAAGCTCTCCCTTGGAATGGGCAGGATGGTCATCAATGTCGAGTCAGGTGGACTCAGGCTTGGAATAAGCGATCTTGACGAAGCCTTCCTTGCAACTACCAAGGATCCAGAGCACTACCACTTCGAGAAGATGATCTCAGGTGCATACCTTGGTCCTTTTGCAGCCTTCGTTATCCAGAAGGCAATAGATGAAGGCGTGTTCTCTGCTGAGTTCGGAAGCAGATTCAGCCACATCAAGGCGCTTGGCACTCCTGAGATGAGCCATTACCTCGAGTCATGCCACAATATGGATTATGATCTTGTAAGGTGCGTTGGCGACAATGAGGATGATGCGCTTGCTCTCTACAGGCTCCTGAAGACGATTGTCGAGAGGGCTGGAAAGCTTACGGCCATCAATCTCACTGCAGCTGTACTTAAGTCAGGCACAGGCATCTCCCCAAGGGATCCAGTCGTGATCAACGCAGATGGCACTACCTTCTACAAGACTGCTTTCCTTGAGTTCTACACAAGGCATTACCTGGAGAGCATCCTCGAGAAGAAGCACAAGAGATACTGCAGGATCGTGCAGATCGAGAATTCACCTACGCTCGGAGCCGCAATAGCAGGACTCGAGTTCTGAGATGGGTAAGCTTGCGCTTGCTATAAACGATCTATCATGCTATTCAAAGTCCTCCCTGACAGTGGTTATGCCTGTCATGGAGGCTATGGGTATTGAGACAGCCGTGCTCCCGACATCCCTTCTATCGACGCAGACAGATGGGTTCGAGGAGCCTTATTCATTCGATCTCTCCTCGGAAATGGATGCTATCTACAGCCGGTTCATGTCCCTGGGAATCGGATTCGATGGAGTGTATTCAGGCTATCTTGGGAATCCCCGGCAGATAGATATCGTTAAAGCGGTAATAAAGGACCAGAAGGCGCTGACTCTCGTCGACCCTGTCCTTGGCGATGGCGGTTCGCTGTACCAGACTGTCACTGACGAGATCGCATCCGGGATGTCGGAGCTTGTGAGGCTCTCCGATGTCACGACTCCGAATCTCACTGAGGCCCGTGTGATCACAGGGCGCGATCCGGGAGGGGAAGCCTCCATCAGCGAAATCGAGGCAATAATCTCAGACATCCTCTCCCTGGGAGTTCCCAAAGGCGTTGTCACTTCATGCATGCCGGGAATGAATACCGCATTCGACAAAGACAGGATCCTGATGATACCCTTTGAGGAAGAGGGCAGCGGATACCCTGGCACAGGGGATCTCTTTGCCTCTGTCCTCCTTGCATCCCTCCTTAATGGAGAGGATATCTTCAGGAGTGCAGAGAGAGCCACAAGGATTGCGACAAGAGCCGTGAAGGCTACCCTTGGAGAGAGGCGCGAGAGAAGAAGGGGAATCGATGTCGGGAAGGCAATAGGAGCCATAATAGATGAAAGTGCTTATAGCTGCCTCTGATAAGGCAGAGCTCAAGGGCTTCGGAGACTACGATAAGGTCGTTACCGGCGTTGGCCCGATAATGGCAGCTGCCGCTGTCTCGAAGGCAATAGCGGAGACCAAGGCGGATGCTGTTCTCTCAGTAGGGAGCGCAGGTGCAGTCCCGGGAAGGCTGCAGATCGGCGATATCGCATCGTTCTCGTCAGTTGTATCCCTCGATCAGGATCTTACGTTCTACCATCTTGCATTCGGCTCCACTCTCGATAGCAGCAGAGCGACTGTCGGTGCCCTCAGGCTTTCCTGCTCAGGCTCCGGCCTTGTGCTTGCGTCATCCTCATCCTTTGTCTCAGGGATGAGCGATGGGCTTGCTCTGCTCAATGCCTCTGCCTGCGATATGGAGTGCTATGGAGCGGCTCTTGCCGCAAGGCTCTACTCCATTCCATGCCTTGCTCTAAAGGCTATTACCGATATTGTCGGGCAGCCAGTGACGCTGGGAGAGTACGGCTTCAGTCTCCGTTCTCTTCGCTCCCTTCTTGCTGAGAAAGCAGAGGAAATGATCCGATCTCTCTGAGCCTTACTGAGTCCGGTGTCCTTGCATCTCCAAGCTTTCTTGCCAGATTCCTGAGCTTAGGCTCCTTTGCTATGTATGTGGTCTCGGCAGCATTGAGAAGCAGCGAAAGGCTTTCCTTTGATGCATCATCGAGCTTGATCTTCTTCTCAATCGCAGGCGACCATATCCTTATGTACTCAACACCTGGAATGCTCTCCATTGCCTGATGGACGACCTTCAGCTGCGCATCCATCACCATCTTCGAGAACGGGCTGTTCACGAGTCCTGTGAAGCCTGATGACTCTGTCGCATCGAAGGAATAATCAGGTGAGCATGTCGAGAGAGACAGCACAACGAAGCGCGTTGCATCCGGGTATAGCTTCCTTGCCTCTGAATAAGCAATCAGGGATGGGTTGTTCGCAGCGACTCCTCCATCGATGAGTACTAGGTCCTTCCCTGTCTCCCTGTCCTTAAGCTTTGCAGGCGGAAAGTAGAGCGGGGCTGCCGAGCTTGCCCTTGCAGCTTCCACAGCTGAGAAGCCATGGCTGTCCCAGCTCCGGAACGCGAAGATCTGGTCATCGAGGGTCGAGAAGCTTATAGCCATGACAGGAACATCGGCATCCTTGAGCTCTGTGTCCCTGAACTTCCTGTAAAGAAAGGAATTGAACGGATCTATGCTGTACTTCTCGGTGAAGATCGGGCCAAAGAGGCTTGAAAGAGTGCTTTTCCTGGGAAAGATGCTCTCTCCTTCCTCAAGGTATATTCTCTCAAGCACTGCTGGGTCTGCATGCCTTGCGATATATCCCTTCTCAATAAGCCTTTCCTTCCTGAATAGGCCTTCCTTCACTCTTTCCCTTACCAGAAAATCCTCTCCCTTCTCCTTTTCTATGGAGATGCTGTCTGCAGGAAGGGCAAGGGCAAGCGCAAGGAGGGCACCCGTGCTTGTTCCTGCAATCAGGTCGAAGTGGGAGTAGAGGGGCCTTTCATCTCCTTCAGCCTTGATGAGGGCATCAAGACGCGCGAGGATGTGCGCGGGTATTATTCCCCTCATGCCTCCGCCGTCGATTGAAAGAATATATCGTGTCTCCTCTTCTCTTTCCTTCTCCCTTGAGAATAGCTTCCATTTACCCATATCGATAATTCTGATATATTGCTTCTTGCTGGTCAATTATGGATGGATATAGAGATTGCGTATTGTGCCCCAATGAATGCCATGTGGATAGGTCAAGGAGCGTAGGCGTATGCAGGCAAGGCGATAGAGCAAGGATCGCCTGGTCCGGGCTGCATAGGGGAGAGGAGCCGCCTATCACAGGAGAGAAGGGATCGGGGATGATCTTCTTCACAGGGTGCCCCCTCCATTGCCAGTACTGCCAGAACAGGCAGATCTCCGGTTCCGATGGCCTTAACTACGGAATAGACGTGACAGATGAGGAGCTTGGCCGCCTTATGCTCTCATTGGAGAGCATGGGAGCATCGACTCTCAATCTCGTGACAGGAACGCATTTCATCCCATCGATAATCCATGCGCTTGGGATTGCCAGGAATGAGGGCTTCTCGCTTCCTGTCGTATGGAATAGCTCAGGCTATGAGTCGATTGAGGCTCTCTCCATGATCGATCCTTATATCGACATATACCTAATGGACTGCAAGACCCTTTCAGGAAGCGTAGCTAAGGCATTCTGCCGTACGCCGCGCTATGCGGAAATAATCATCCCTGTCCTTGATTGGCTGAAGGAGAGGCATGGATGCACGGATCTGGATAGCATGAAGGGGACTATTCTGCGCCATCTTGTCTTCCCGGGGACGCTGAATGCCACAAAGCGCTTCCTGAAGGTATTCGCTGAGCGGTACAAGGATGCATTCGCTCTCTCCCTCATGGTGCAGTTCGTGCCGCCTCTTGAGGATCCGGGATTCCCGAAGATGACCGATGATGAGTACCAGGAGCTTATGGACCTGATAGATGAGCTGGGAATCGATGAGGGCTTCGTGCAGGAGAGGGGAGACGATGACATCCTCTGGATACCTGATTTCACAAAGGATGTCCCGTTTCCTGAGCCATTTGCAGATGCCAATGGCTATTTCCTATCCCTCAAGCACCGATAAGCGTTCCTGTGAATTCCCTTCCTTCGAGGATCGCCAGCGTGTTCTCTATATCGTGGCCATCCGAGCAGATCACAGTCATCCCTGCCTCCTCGGCAAGGCGCGATGCGATAGGGTCGAATGGAGTGTTCTTCCCAGGCACCCACTCGTCTCCTACCATTGCCCTGAAGTCCTTCCATGAAATGGAATCGATAGGCTTTGCGTCCTTGTTCTTCCTCGGGTCATCGGTATATACCTTCGCGATATTCGAGAGGTTGATGACTCTCTTCCCGCCGAAGCGGCGAGCAAGGTACACTGCATCCGTGTCTGTCGAGAAGCCCGGCTTCCATCCCGCTGCCACGAGGATCCTTCCTGAGAAGGAGATTCCCTCTGCCGTAGGGTCTGTTACGAGATCGTCCTCCGCATAATCGTTGAAGACCGCCTTTACAAGCATCCCATTCAGATGAGTTGCCTTGACTCCTATCCAGTCCTGGATCTCAGAAGGAGCATCAGGCAGCACGTTCCTGAGTGCCGTCTGGTAGATCCTTGCAGGAGCGCCTCCTCCTGTTACGAATATGATCTTCGAATCCCTGTTTCTCTCAAGGTATCCGATGATTGCGCTCCTGAACTTAGACAGGAATGCATGATCGGGCTTATCTGGTGCGACAATAGAGCCGCCAAGCGATATTACTGTGAGTTCCATGGTGTCGATTGTATCAGATAATCGGGAGGAATAATACAAAATAGGGGACAAAGCGTGTATATATTCCAGGAGGTGGAGATGAACCACTTAAACAGCATTCTTCTGGAAGGGGTCCTCGTGAAGGATCCGAGGGTAGTCGCCGTAGCGGACAACGGGAACCGCAGGCTAGTCAAATTCGATCTTGCCAACGATAGGTACTATATGGACTCATCGGGGGCGAAGAAGGTCGAGACGCTATTCATTCCCGTGCAGGTCTGGGGCGAGCTTGCCAATATGTGCATGGAGAAGATGAAGAGCGGGATGACATGCCGCGCAGTAGGAAGGCTCAGGATGTGCAACTGGGTGAACAAGGAGGGTGACAAAAGGTCTTCAATCGAGATCCTCGCATCCCACCTTGAGTACAGGAGGCCATGGAGCGCCCAGGATCCTCATGGCGGGGTAGAGATACTCGAGGATAAGGAAAAGGAGGCCGATAAGCTCGGTGAGTCAGTCGTCCTCTACGAATTCTGACCAAGGAGGGGCGACCCTCCTTTGAATATCGCGCAATTGAATGTATCATCTAAGCCATGGAAGAATCAGGCGTGATACTGTTCGTAACAGGCTGCCCAGGAAGCGGAAAGACAGGCTTTGCTGAAAGAATCAGGGAGAGATTCCCCTTCTTTGCCATCTCATCATATGATGCACTGAAGGATGAGTACTTCGACCGCTATGGCTTTGACTCCCTTGAGGAGAGAGCTGAGCTGAATTCCAGGAGCCTCAGGGAGTACTATTCCCTTCTTTCCTCGATGATGGAGAAGCGCATGCCCATCATAACCGATTACCCCTTCAACCGCCTCGTTCATGAGAAGGACCTCAGCGCGCTTGTCACGGGATATTCTTACACTGCAATGACTATCACTCTCTATGGCGATTGCAGCGTCCTTCTTGAGCGAGGGACGAAGCGCGACAGGACCGATAGCGGCCGCAATCCCGGCCATTATCTTACAAGATACCATAAGGAGTCCTGGTCCGAGAGCGATAGGATCCCGATCCAGAGCCTTGAGGAGTTCACTGAGACAATCGAGAGGAAGGACTACTTCATGAGGATAGGCAGGACTATGGCAGTCGATGTGACTGATTTCAGCAAGGTGGATTACGAAGGCGTATTCAGCAATATAAGCATGCTGCTTTCTACTCAACGTACTCAGCTATCTCATTGACATAGCCGAATGTCGATGCGCGGGCCTTCGTTATGAAGAAATCCTCCTTGATGTTCCTGTCAAAGAGAGCAGGATAGCGCGCGAATACCCTTGAGGCTGTCACGTTCCTGGAGTCGAGGTATCCGCCATCCCATTCGCCTTCATCCTCTATTTCCTTCGCCCTTTGCTCTGTCTCTTCGCTCTTTATGCCTTCCTCTCCATCTGCATAGATCAGCGCATCCTCTATTTTCCCATCATGGTCCCTGTAGAGAACCAGGGTCCCCGAGGTCCCGGAGAGTGTCGATGGGCTTGATGCATCAAGGACATGCGTCGAGTATGGATGGCGGGAGAAGGAGAGGTTCTCTGGGGCCTTCGTATTCCAGTAGATGAGGATGATGTCCCCTGTGCCTACATCTATATCAGGGAGCGTATAGGAGTGCTTCCCGTCCGTTACAACCATGCCTGCTATGTTTCCCCTGTCAAGCGCCAATAGCTCTATCCTGTCAGGGCTTTCCTTCGTGCCTTTTATCGATAGCTCGTTTATGAGCATCGTGGGAATCTCATCGTTCTTGCCGAATACTGGGAGGATGAAGTGGCTTGTGTTTCCCCATTCATCCTCAGCGATGAGCGAAAAGCCGGCATCCTCTCCGCGCTTCAGCCGCCTTGGAAGGGGGATTGAGATCTTCTCGCCCCTGAAGGATGCTGTGTATTCAAGCCCCAGTGCCTTTATGCTCTTTGCCTCGACTGGCCTGTCAAAGGAAAGAAGGACGCTCATGTTGCCGCGAAGCTCATATGAAGTGAGCTTCGGCAGCGACTTCTCGAGCCCGAGGAATGTGTCATAGAGCCTTGCATCGCCTGATGGGCATGAGGAGAGAAGAGCTATAAGAAGGAATATGATCGATAATGCTGCCATATATTCTATTCTCCGAAAGGCCCTTGATATGCATAGCTCTACCAAACGCATCCTTTTTCTGCTAGAATGCACCGAGAGGAAGATATGGGTACTAAACTCTGGCAGAAGAACTATACGCTTGATTCGATGATGGAGCATTTCACGGTAAGGAATGACTATGTTTACGATGAGGATCTGGTCCTTTCGGATCTGATCGGGTCCGCAGCCCATGCGCTGGGCCTAAGGCGAATAGGGATACTGACAGAGGAGGAGACAGACAGCCTTCTCAAGGGCCTCGATGAGATCGCTATTCTCAGGAAGAGCGGCAGCTTTCCTATTACGCAGGCCGATGAGGACTGCCATACGGCTATCGAAGGGTATCTGACAAGAACGCTGGGGGAAGCAGGGAAGAAGATCCACACAGGACGCAGCAGGAACGACCAGGTGCAGACAGCTTTAAGGATATTCATGAGGGAGGCCGTGCTCAGGCTTGAGAACGAAGCGCTTGGCTTCGCTTCCTCCCTTCTTTCATTCGCTAGGAGCAATACGGATGTCCCAATGCCGGGAAGGACGCACATGCAGATCGCAATGCCATCCTCCGTCGCGCTCTGGGCAGCATCCTTTGCAGAGGAGATCCTTGAGGAAGCAGGGATGCTCTCATCTCTATACAGCGTAATCGATCAGTCTCCTCTCGGCTCTGCGGCAAGCTATGGAGTCACTCTTCCCCTTGATAGGGAATACACAGCATCCCTCATGGGATTCTCCAAGGTGCAGAACAACGTTCTTTATGCCAATAACTCAAGGGGCAAGTTCGAGGCATTCTTCCTCGACCATGCCGAGTACATCGCTCTTACGATCTCCAAGCTGAGCCAGGATCTGATGCTTTTCACCCTGCCTGAGTTCGGCTATTTCTCGCTGCCTCGCGAGCTATGCACCGGATCTTCGATAATGCCTCAGAAGAAGAACCCTGACGGGCTTGAGCTCGCAAGGTCCAGATGCAGCCTGATATCATCATGCTCATCTAGGGTCAAGAGCATAATAAAGGCACTGCCTTCCGGCTACAACAGGGACTTCCAGGATACGAAGGAGCCATTCATCGAGGGCTATAGGAGCGCATTCGAGCTCGTTGCCATAATGAAGGAGATGATGGATAGGCTGATTGTCCATCCGGATGCCCTTATTAAGGCATGCGTCCCGGAGCTCTATGCGACTGACAGGGTGATGGAGAAGGTCCTTGCCGGCGGAAATTTCCGCGACAGCTACAGGAATGTCGGCCTCAATCTCGATAAGGTCGAAGCCGAGGACCCTGTGAAGAGCCTATGGAAGAGGACGAGCGCAGGAACAGCAGGCAATCTGATGCTTGAGAAGGATGAAGCATGGCTCGAGAGCCTATCCGATGAATGCTCTTCAAGGCTTGATAGGCTCTCCGGGATCTACTCATCCCTTGTTCCAGCAGTGGAGCATGCGATCATCTGATCACGTCGTCTGCCTTACTTTCTGCAGCACAGGAGCGTGCTTCGATAGCGATGATGATGTCTCTGAGATGTTGAGGCAGTAGTCTCCGATATGCTCAAGGTTCCTGATCATCTCAAGAAGCAGCAGCTCTGTCTTGACGTTGCCCTTGTTGTTGCCGATTGATGTGTGCGCACGCTCTGTGATGTCCTGATGGAGCCTGTCCATCTCATCCTCGAGCATGATGCTCTTCTCCATCAGATCCTCTGTGATGCTGCTGCCCAGGTTCTCCGTGACGTGGTTGATGTACTTCTCGGTCAGCGTATTGAACTCTGCGATCTTCTCAGCCTCCTCATCGGTGTATCCAAGGCCTTCCTTGATCCTGCTCTCAGTGAGCTTTGCCATGTTGTATATGCTGTCTGTGATTGACTCGGTCTCGTCTATTATCCTGATCAGGCTGCTCATCGCTGATGCATTGGTCGGAGTCTGGGAATCCTGGAGCATCTTGACCAGGAATGAGATAAGCTGCTCCTGCATCTGATCTGCGTAATCCTCGTATTCCTTGAGCTTCCTGAGCTGGGAGTCGATTGCGCTGTTGCTGTTGTAGATGCTCTTGTAGAGCGTGAACATGCGCCTTGTGAGGTCTCCCATCTTGATTACCTCCTCCTTCACTGCAAGCAGGTAGAGCTCAGGCGTGTCCATCCTGCTGTTTGCGATGTATGTGAAGTGGTATGTATTGTCCTCATAGGCCTCCGTCTCCGGCACGAGGCGGCATATCAGAGCAGCGAACTGCTTTATGAACGGGAAGAAGATGAGCGTGTTGAGCAAGTTGAATACGGTATGGAATGCCGCAAGGAACAGCGGGAGCGTCTCATTGAGCACCTTTCCTTCCATCGTGAATATGTCCCCGGGGGTTATTGCGTTGACGAATGCCATGAGGGGCCTGAAGAGCAGCATCGCAAGGACGGAGCCGATGACGTTGAAGAAGACATGCGCCATTGCTGTGCGCTTTGCATTCGTGCTTGTTCCGATCGATGCGACGAATGCTGTTATGGTAGTACCGATGTTCTGTCCTAAGCAGAGCGCTGCTGCTGTCCATACTCCGATCCAGCCCTGGTATGCCATAGTGATCGTAAGCGCCATCGTCGCTGAGGATGACTGGATTATGCATGTTAGGACAGTGCCGAAGATCACGCATGCGATGAGCGAGAGAGGCGAGCTGTTGTTGAAGCGCGACAGGAACTCAGGGATCGCAGGGTACTTCGTGATGTCAGGCATCGAGGACTGTATGAACTCCAGTCCAAGGAATAGGAGCCCGAAGCCGAGGAATATCTCCGAGATCTCCCTGTTCTTCGGCGCCTTCGAGAACATAAGCGGGAGCGCGATTGCAATCGATGCAAGCGAAAGCACCGTTATATCCATCTTGAAGCCGAGGATGGCGACGATCCAGCCTGTGACTGTGGTTCCGATGTTGGCTCCGAGTATTACGCCTATTGCCTCAGTGAGAGCCAGCAGGTTGGCATTGACGAAGGAGACGACCATGACAGTCGTTGCCGAGGAGGACTGTATGATTATCGTGATCAGCACGCCGGTGATCACAGCCATCAGCCTGTTGGAGGTCATCAGGCGCAGGAAGGATCTAAGCTTGCTGCCTGCCGATTTCTGAAGGCCATCGGAAAGCATCTTCATTCCATAGAGGAAGAGGCCTACGGATCCGACCACCCTTATTAGCGTGATTAACATTTCCATAACAGGTTAAACATACCAGCCTGACAATCCGAATGTAAGAATGATTTGCAGAATAAAAACAATATTAACAGTTTCTTAATATGTATGAGCATTATGCAAAATAATGCAATTGCACTGCATTGCCCTCTGTTTTTCCTCAATCAATCCGAATAGTGCACTTCACCAAATACCGATATTGTTATAAAGTGAACACATCATGAGCATCATCAAACCGCATAAGCTTGGCGTAATAGCCGGCCCAGGATCAGAGTATTTCACAGGTAAGGTCGTCAAGCACCTCAGACGTCTTTATATTGACAGATACCAGAAGCTTTCGGAAGCGCTCACCAAGCGCCATGGGATGACAGCCGAAGAGCTATTGAGGGAGGTAACGCTTCTTGACGATCTTGATAGCAAGAAGATCCCCATGGGTCCACTTCCTTCATCCTTCCACTGCCCGGACCTGACGATCAACGTCAAGTACACAAGGTTCGCCAACGGTGAGGAGAAGGCCGAGATCATCGACCCGGTAAGAGGACTGAATGTATACATCATCCACGATGTATCTAACTCGGCCCCTATAAAGGTAGCAGGTCTTGATGAGCCTCAGCCGATGTCGGTGAATGACCACCTGATGTTCCTCTTCACTACGATCAATGCAGTCAAGCTTGCTGGTGCCTCCTCCATCACTCTTGTCCTTCCGACATATCCGTATGCAAGGCAGCATAAGAAGGCTGGACGCGAAGCGCTTACAGCGAGCATGTTCGCTCATTTCTGCGAGAACCTGGGTGTTTCCAGGATCATCACGCTCGATATCCACTCAAGGGAGATCGAGAATGCATTCACTACATGCCACCTCGAGAATGTCCATGGCTCTTACCAGACTCTGATTGCGCTTAGGAAGCTCATCGATTTCTCCGATCCGGATCTGGTTGTCGTATCCCCTGATACAGGAGCCGTATCCAGGAACAAGTTCTATGCGCAGGGACTCCATAGGCCTCTTGCAATGCTTTATAAGGAAAGGGATTACTCGGTCGTCTCCAAGGATGCGAAGAACTCGAATATAAAGAGCATCAATCTTCTTGGTGATGTAAAGGGCAAGACAGTCCTCATGGCAGACGATATGATCGCTACAGGCGGAACGATGATCATAGCCATGCGCGAGCTCATGAACAGGGGAGCCAAGAGGATCATATGCATGGTATCCCTCCCGTTCTTCAATGGAAACGCTATCGAGAACTTCGATGCAGCCTACAAGGAAGGCGTCTTCTGGAGAATCATCGGAACCAATGCCGTTTACCAGGGCAAGGGACTCCTGGAGAAGGAGTGGTTCGTGCAGGCAGATGTCACAGAGCTCTTCGCACGCGTCATCTCAAGGCTCCATCATGGCAGGTCCATCTCTCCTCTTCTCGATAACAGGAAGTTCATCCAGAAGCTCATCGATTCCTCGCAGGCTAATCCGAATGCTCCGATTCCTGCTGAGTCCTCGGCACAGGACTGAGGTACGCTATGCAGATGTCCAATAGAATATCGGGCTTCCAGTGCTCTCCTATCAGGAGGCTTGTGCCATATGCGCGCGATGCTGAATACAGAGGCATCCATGTGATCCATCTGAATATCGGGCAGCCTGATATCAAGACACCTAAGGAAGCGCTTGATGCTATCCACAGCTATGATAAGGATATCATCGCATATGGTGCATCTGAGGGCGAGAGGAACCTCAGGGCGGCTCTTGTCGGATACTATGAGAAGTTCGGCCTCGATGTGAACGAGAACGATATCCTGATCACGACAGGAGGATCGGAGGCTCTCCAGTTCATGCTGATGACCCTCTGCGACCCATATGATGAGTTCATCATCCCTGAGCCTTATTACACCAACGTCACTACGTTCTCCAATATAGCGATGGTCAACCTGAGACCTGTCACATCATCCTCGCGTGATGGCTTCGTGCTCCCCTCTATAGAGGAATTCGAGGCGAAGATCAACAAGAAGACGATGGGAATACTCCTGTGCTCTCCTAATAATCCTACTGGCCATGTCTATACAAGGGAGGAATTAAGGCAGCTCCTTGAGCTATGCAGGAAGCATGACATATTCCTCGTTGTTGATGAGGTATACAGGGAGTTCTGCTACGACGGCAAGACATTCACATCGGTCCTGTCCTTCCCTGAATACTCAGACAGGGTTATCTGCATCGATTCCTTCTCTAAGAGATTCAGCATGTGCGGAGCACGCATAGGCGCTATCGTATCCAAGAACAAGGATGTCATTAACTCAGCAATGAAGCTTGCCCAGGCAAGGCTCTGCCCGCCTGCGATCGAGCAGGAAGCAGCGGCTGCAGCCCTCAATGCACCTCAGTCATACATAGATGATGTCAGGAATGAATACGAGCATAGGCGCAATGTGCTCGTGTCGGCATTGCAGAAGATCGAAGGAGTGAATGTCACAATGCCGAAGGGCGCTTTCTACTTCGTTGCGGACCTTCCTGTTGATGATGCTGAGCGCTTTGCTCTTTTCATGCTGAGGGACTTCTCATACAAGGGAAATACAGTCATGTTCGCTCCTGCTGAGGACTTCTACGTAACGAAGAACCTTGGAAGGAACCAGGCAAGATTCGCATATGTCATCAATGAATCAGAGCTGCTTATGGCTGCGAAATGCATAGAAGAAGGCCTTAAGGAGTATAGGAAGAAAGTCATGAATGTATGATTCCCTTCTGGGAATACGATGGAGTACTGCTGTGGAAGGTTTGTTTTCCGATCTGGAGCCTCTGTTCCAGATCTCAGGCGAGAAGGCTGAGAAGAACATCCAGGAAGCCATGAATTATATCAGGCTGGACCTGAGGAATGCTGGAGAGATCCTCTCGAGGTACAATCCTCTTGAGATCATGAAGATGGCCGTATGGGAGGAGCGGAGGATAGCCAGGCAGAAGCCTAAGGACCAGATGGCACTGCTTTCATCGAGGCTCCTTCCCGTCATGCTCCAGTCAGTTGCTGAGACAACCCTGATCCAGAAGGACCTATCCCGCAACAGGGACATAAAGAGCAAGGACTGGAACAGGATCGTCTCCATCGGAGAGGACCTCACAAGAAGGCTTCTTAGGTTCATCGATAACCAGACCGTGCTCTATGTAAGGCAGGATAGGCTCCCTGAGGCGGATGCATCGCAGTTCAGGGAGGCTCTTTTCTGCCAGCTCTTTCCTCCAGTGGAGGATATGGATTCAGTCGAGAACCAGTTCTATCGCTTCAAGTCCGCAGCAGAGGTAAGATACCAGAGCGTCAAGGATACATTCTCTGTGGATACTGAGATGCTCACATCATCCCTCAGGGCAATTGCCGAAAGGGGAATGAACGGAATAGACAGGCTTACGGAGGAAGTATCTGTCTACAAGGCCGAGATGGAGCTTGAGATAGCGAAGAAGAGGACCGAAAGCGAGTATTCCGGATTGTCCGAGCCGGAGCTCAGGGACATGATCGTAAAGGAGAAGGGCTGGAGCTCAAGAGTGAACAGGCTTGCCGGAGAGCGCGATGACTTCGATCTCTTCAGGCCTGATTTCGCATGCGATCTGCCTGCATCATCATATGAGCCATTATCGGTGGAGCCTGGCTCTCTCAATATGGAGGATTTCCTTCCTCGCGGTCTCTGGCCAGCTTCCGTTCATCCATTCATAAAGTACGGTGATTTCTATTTCTCATTCGTCTCAAGCCACCTCCTTTCATGGTGGCAGAGGATCATCGCAGAGTCGATGGGTATATACTTCATGCCAAGCGAGGGCGCAAGCAGGGCATGCAGGCTTCTTTTCAATGCAACGGACCGCGACGAGGTCTATTCCTTCGATGGCAATATGGTTGACCTCAATGTGCTTTCCTCCCTCGATGAGGTGAATGTATTCACATCCCCTGAGCTTTTCTCCGCAAGGAAGGCAAGGAGGAAGGATGAGCTTGGCATGCGCCCAATGCTGGGCCACAGAATGCTCAACGTCGATCCTGACACATTCTCATCGCTTGAGAGGATTTCAGATCAGGTCTTTTCCACATCATCAAGCTTCCTTATGAAGTCATCATTGTCCCCTGAGGGCAGAAGGTACTTCCATTCCTTCATGTTCGGCTCTCTCGAGATGCCCGATCCTGTAGACAACATGGATGAGTTCTCAGATGAGGTGGAGAATGCCGCATCGGATAACGATGCCATTGCCGATGATATGACATCGGATGAATATGAGTATGAAGTCCTGGATGAGGATGAGAGGGAGAAGGAGCTTGAGGAAAAGGAGGAGGCCCTTGAGTCGTACATCCCCGAATGGGATGATTATGACAGGACCGATGAGATAGAGAGGCTCCGGGAGCAGTATGAGCTCACTGATGATATCATCAGGCGCGATGAGGAGAACGAGAAAGAGGATGTCGAGCTTGAGGAAGAGCTCGACAGCGATGAATACGAAATAGAATCCGATGATCAGGATGTGGATGATGATGAGAGGGAGGATGAGGCTCTTTACGATGAGGCTGAGTCTGTGGATCTCTATCAGAATGAAAGCCGCGAATCCAATGATGAGGATGATGCCGATGCCTCCCAGCTCAGCTTCCTGGAGGATCTGCTGGATGATGAGAGGGAAGAGAGTGAATTCCTTGAAGAGGAGAAGGAAGCAGAAAGCTTCCTAAGGGATAACAAGGAAGAGATAGCGGATCCTGTTGTAGAAGCATCTGAGCTGGAGGAATCGGATCTTTCCGATGATGACTCTGATCCTGCTGTGGACGAATGCAATACCCAAGCCGATGACGAAGTGATAACCGGTACGGAGGAAACAGCAGGATGCGCCTATTCCGATGCTGAAGAGGAAGCTGCAGGACATAGTGCAGAAAGCGCTCCTGCAGAGGATGGGTTCAGGCTGGAAGCGGAGAAGGCATCAGCTGAGAATGATGCTCAGATAGCATGCATCAAAGAGGAGAAGCCTCAGCAGAAGGCTCAGCCTGCTCCTGCAAGGAAGTTCACAATGCGTGATCTGTTTGCGGATATTCTTGATGCTGAGGAGCCAGTAGCTGAGGAACCAGTAGCTGAAGAACCAGTAGCTGAAGAACCAGCTGTTGAAGAACCAGTAGCTGAAGAACCTGTAGCTGAAGAACCAGCTGTTGAAGAACCAGCTGTTGAGGAACCAGCTGTTGAGGAACCAGCTGTTGAGGAACCAGCTGTTGAAGAACCAGCTGTTGAAGAACCAGTAGCTGAAGAACCTGTAGCTGAAGAACCAGTAGCTGAAGAACCAGTAGCTGAAGAACCAGTAGCTGAAGAACCAGTAGCTGAAGAACCAGTAGCTGAAGAACCTGTAGCTGAAGAACCTGTAGCTGAAGAACCTGTAGCTGCGGAGCCAGTAGCTGAACCAGTTGCTGAGCCAGTTGAGGAGCCAGTTGAGGAGCCAGCTGAGGAGCCAGCTCAGGGAATCAGGTATCTTAAGGTTGAGGAGCTTGCACGCCTTTCCGGTACGATCAGGGAGATAGCTGAGAAGCTTGATTCCGATTCTGTCTTCTTTGATTTCGTCACTAAGGCAGATAAGCCTACGCTTGATTATATGGAGGTCGTTATCCATTCAAGCTGGGAGAAGGTGAGGAATGAGAAGAACGATAAGATGTTCTCTATCTTCAGCAATAAGCTTTCGATAATAGTCTCCAAGGATGGAAGGAAGGATGATCTCAGGAGGAGCGCTCTCCTGAACAATGCCGGTGCTGTTATGTATTCGCAGCATAAGGATGAATGGAATGCGCTTGTGCTGTATTTCGATGAGAACTACAGGGTGGTTGATGCTGATGAGATACATATTACTCCTGATTCCTTCTCCCCCTCGAACTGGAAGATAGTCACTGTAGTAGGCGAGCAGCTTATAAGCAGGAGCAGGAAGTAATGGAGTATTCCCTTCTGAAGAGAAGATTCGAGGAGGCCATAAGGATCGCGGATGAAGCATCCTCATTCCTCCTTTCACATGAAAGCCTCAGGAAGGATGTCTCCTCCAAGGCAGAGAACGATTACGTTACCCTTGCTGATCAGAGCACAGAGAGCCTGATCAGGGACCGCATCCTGGCTTCCTTTCCCGATGACATCATCTTCGGAGAGGAGAGCGGACAGGATAAGTCAGGTGCAGTCAGGTGGATCGTAGATCCGATAGATGGCACTGTTAACTTCATGTCAGCCCTTCCGAATTACACAGTCTCGATCGGCTTCGAGGATGAGGATGGGCTTGCATTCGGGGTTGTCCAGGTGCCAAGGCAGCATGAGGTGTTCTATGCATTCAGGGGAGAGGGCGCTTACCTGAATGGAAACAGGATCCATACTGATGAGACGATGCCTCTGGAGAAGGGACTTGTGATTCTTGTTCCCCCGCACCGCCATCATAGCCTCATTCCTGCATATATGAAGAGGATGGAGAGGTTCTATGACCGTTTCTCCGATGCAAGGTCCTTCGGATCCGCGGCCTTCTCGCTATGCTACGTAGCTGCAGGAAGGTGCCTTGGATACTATGAGTGGGGGCTATGCCTCTATGACTGCGCGGCAGGCCTTGTGATCCTAAGGGAAGCTGGAGGAGAGGTCAGGTTCCAGAGATTCGAGGAGAAGTGGATAGATATCATAGCATCATCCAGAAGCGCCTTCGGCGCAATGTCGGAGTGTGCCGATGCTTGAAGCTGTCCTTTTCGATTTCGATGGTACGATCGCAGATACCTCACCAGGTATATTCCATACTGCAATCCATGCAATGAGGAGCCTTGGATTCAATGATGAGTACAAGGATGAGGATCTGAGGAGATTCGTAGGCCCTCCTCTTCGTGACTGCTTCAGAATCGCATTCGGTCTCGATCCTAAGTACATCGATGAGGCTGTTGCGATCTATCATAGGGAATACAGCGAGCATGGGATGTATATGTGCTCGCTCTATCCGGGGATCCTGGACCTTCTCGGGATGCTGAGAAACAACGGGATCAGGATAGGTCTTGCGACCTTCAAGGGAGAGAAGCTTGCATACAGGTGCCTTGAGAACCTCGGGATCCTTGGCTGCTTTGATGCTGTATTCGGTTCCGATGACTCGGAAAGCAGGACCAAGTCCGATATAATCAGGCTATGCCTTTCAGAGCTTGGGGTGAAAGCCTCTGATGCATTGATGGTGGGAGACACAGAGAATGACAGGAAGGGGGCTTCTGGCGCATCCGTTCCCTTTGCCGCAGTGACGTGGGGTTTCGGGTATCACAAGGGTGATGCTATAATGGATTATACTGTAGATTCAGCTGAGGAGCTTGGTAAGCTTGCTCTGAAGCTGAGAGGAGAATGATATGGAGAAAGTAGAGACAAGCAAGGCCCCGAAGGCAATCGGGCCATATAGCCAGGCAGTCAAGACAGGTTCCTATGTATTCGCATCGGGACAGATTCCTATAGATCCTGCAACAGGACTAATCGTGGAAGGAAGCGCTGCAGTGCAGGCAAAGCAGGTATTCAGCAATATAAGGGAAGTGCTTGCAGCAGCTGGAACATCGATGGACAAGGTCGTCAAGGCCACTGTGTTCCTTGCTGACATGAATGACTTCGTGCCAGTGAATGAGGTATACAGCGAGGCCTTCAGCACATCAAGCGTGCTGCCAGCGCGCTCTGCTGTACAGGTGGCAAGGCTGCCGAAGGACGTGAAGGTCGAAATCGAGGTGATTGCAGAGCTCTGACGCTTTACATTATCTTTCGATTTGTGTATCCTCACACAAAGAGGTGAATCGATGATTATGGGATTGCATTCTATTAATTCTATTTGTGCCATCGATTTATTTATATTTGTTAATTAGGAAGTCGGTTATTATAAACCGGCTTTTTTTTTGAGGAGCGATTATGTCAGACGTATTCAGGTCCAGATCCCTTAATGTAATAGAGGACTTCTCTATCTCAGAACGCCGCTATTTCTTCCAGAAGGTCTATAAGCTGAAGAAAGCGATCATAGAAGGCGACGAGAAGACAATGGATGAATTCAGGATCAACGATCCGGATTTCGGAATCTATGAGGTGTTTCTCGAGGATAGCACCAGGACCAAGGAATCCTTCAGGAACGCAGCGAAGTTCCACCATGCGAAGGTCTCGGAGCTTCTATGCTCCTCCTCTTCCATAAACAAGGGTGAGAGCTTTGCGGATACATTCAATATGCTCACAGGCTACAGCAACATAATCTTCATAGTCAGAAGCAAGGTCGAGGGGCTTACGAAATGGCTTTCCGAGGAGTGCGCTGAATACGCAGAGAGAAACGGCTTGAGGTACAGGCCAGCATTCATCAATGCCGGTGATGGAAAGCATGAGCATCCGACACAGGAGCTTCTCGATGAGTTCACGTTCCTTGAGGATATCGGGATGAGCTTCGATAGCATCCATGTTGCGCTTGTCGGAGACCTGTACCATGGAAGGACTGTCCACTCAAAGGCAGATGGACTCAAGATATTCGACCACGTGAAGGTTGACCTCATCGCACCAGATGAGCTCATGATGCCTGAAAGCTATATCGAGAAGATGAAGGAGAACGGCTTTGAGGTCAGGGTTTTCCCATCCATCGAGGAATACCTGAATCAGGGAGATGTCTCTAAGCTCTGGTACTTCACGCGCCCGCAGCTTGAGAGGATGGGCGAGAGGATCCTACAGAAGCAGGATCTGCTCAGGGAGGCTATCACATTCAGGAAGGAATTCCTTGACAGGATCGATCCTGATACGAAGTTCTATCATCCTCTCCCAAGGCATAAGGAGCATCCTACGATCCCAACATGGCTCGATAAGACATCGTTCAATGCATGGGAGCGCCAGGCAATCAACGGCATGTACTGCAGGATGGTGCTTCTCTCGATGATCGCAGGAGTGATCGGCGACGATTACGTGCCTGAAGAGAAGAGCACAGAAACGGATAGCGAGGATTACATCGTCGAGGTCCAGCCCGATAACTCAAAGAAGAGCAAGAACTACTCCGAGGGCGTAAGACCCCTCAGGAACGGAATAGTGATCGATCATATATGCAAGGGAGACAGGCCTGATGAGATCAGGGACCACATGCGCCTTATTTCATCTGTTATCCATCTTGATAACGGCAGGGGAGGAGAGTGGATCTCCGAAGGCGCTGATGGCGCATATAAGGGAATCATCTTCCGCCCTGGCGATATAGAGTTCGACAGAAAGGCCCTGAAGAGGCTTGCATCCATTGCTCCTCACTGCACCCTGAACATCATAAAGGACGGAAAGGTTGAGCATAAGTACAGGATGCACATGCCGCCAAGGATCTACAACTTCGATGACCTATGCTGCCAGAACGAGGCATGCATCACCAATCCCGTGAACGGCGAGGGTGTCCCTGCCAAGTTCTACAGGACAGGGGATGGCCATTTCGCATGCGCTTACTGCGGCAGGTTCCACACTTTCAAAGAAATATGGAAAAAGCGCAAATAACAGGATAATCTGAATATATGGAGGTAAGACGATGAAGACTATAGATGAAATCACTGAATACTATGGACCGCTTCTTGCGAAGGGCGCATTCGAGCTTGGCGCAATCAGGCTCTCTCCCTCGAATCCATTCACATGGGCTTCCGGATACAGGATGCCGATATACAATGACAACAGGCAGTTCCTTGCTAAGGCAAGCTACAGGGCTCTGATCTGCGATGCTTTCGCGGACATGGTAAGCTCACTCGATATCAATGCAGATAACATTGCAGGTACAGCTACAGCTGGCATACCTCATGCAACAAGCCTCGCAGACAGGCTAAACAAGCCTCTTTCATATGTCAGATCCTCCTCGAAGGACCATGGGCTTGGCCATCAGATCGAAGGACTTGGAAGGGATGGCAGCTACCATGGGAAGAATGTTCTTCTCATTGAGGATCTGATCTCCACAGGCTCTTCCTCGATCAATGCCGTAGAGGCAATCAGGAAAAGCGATGGAGACTGCTCTGTATGCCTTGCTATCTTCACATATGGGCTTAAGAAGGCAGAGGATGCATTCGGAGCACTGGATCCCGTATGCCGTGCTTACACGATCCTCTCATATCCTGTGATGCTCAGGACTGCAGTAGAGACAGGATATATCTCCAAGGATGACGAGGCGGCTCTCCATGAGTGGAGGGAGGATCCGTTCGGATGGGGCGAGAAGCGTGGCTTCAGGAAGGAGGAAAGATGAGCTATCTGGATCAGCTTAGGGAAAGCGCAAAGGAAACAGGGAATATCGTATGCATGGGACTGGATCCTGTGCTTGCGGCTCTTCCTGGAGAGGAAAAGGGCACGAGGGAGCGCATAGCAGACTATTTCTCGGAGCTCTTCAAGAGAATGAGGCTGGAGGGATCTGTTCCTGCTGCATTCAAGCCTAATATCGGGTACTACTCATGCCTGGACCGCCCGCGCGATGGTGACTTCTCCGGTTCTCTTGCTCTTGCGGATGTCATGGACCTCCTGGAGAACTACTTCCCAGGCGTTCCTGTGATCCTTGATTCCAAGAGGGGGGATATCGCGAAGTCCAGCCTGAATTACGCCAATGAGGCATTCGATTCATGGAATGCGGATGCAGTGACAGTCTCTCCATACATGGGAACTGACTCGGTGATGCCGTTTGCCTTCGAGGATAAGGGAATCTACATCCTTGATAGGACATCGAACCCGGGAGGAGCTGACCTGCAGAACCAGAACGTGATAGACAGCATCGATGAGAAGGAGATCTATCCTCTCTATCTCTCTGTTGCCCATAGGATCGCAGCATGGGCAAAGGAGCATCAGGGCATTGGTGCCGTAGTAGGCGCAACCAATCCTGCGGAGCTTGAGGATATAGCGGTTTACTTCAGCACAAGGAATATACCGATGCTGATCCCTGGAGTAGGCTCCCAGGGCGGAAGCGCAGGCAGCGTAATCCAGATCATGAGGAAGGCAGGCTATCCTCTTGAGCTTGCAAGGATCAACTCATCCTCGGGCCTCACCCATCCATGGAAGAAGGGACCGGCTCCGGAGACTTACCTTGAGGATGCGCTCAGCGCGATCAGGAAGCTACTAGGGGAGGCTTCGCTTTGAGAAGCAAGGCAGAGTCCCTGAGACATAACCACCTTAACGGAAGGCTTGTCCTTGGCACAGTCTCCGGCGTCGTTACGACCAAGCCGGAGATCGTGGAATTGTTCGATAGGACAGTCCCTGACTGCGGCCTGATCACCACAAAGAGCTATCAGGTCACAGCAAACAGCGGGAACAGGGAGCCGATAATATGCTCCCCTGAGACAGGAAGCTTTGGAAACTCGGTAGGCCTCAGGAATCCTGGGATGAATTACGTCTATCCTGATTTCGAGGCTATGAGGAGAAAGGGCACAAGGGCCTTGATCAATGTATCTGTCTCAGCATCATGCCCTGAGGATTTCATAACGCTCGTAAAGCGCTTCGATCCGGTGGCGGATCTGATCGAGCTCAATTTCTCATGCCCCCATGCAGCGAAGGGATTCGGTGCATCGATCGGCGGTGACAAGGCCATAGCCGAGGAGTATGTCAGGAAGATCCATGAAGCCACCAGGGACAGGAATGCCCTGCTGATAATCAAGCTGACCCCGAATGTGGATAACATCGGACAGATCGCGAAGGCTGTCATCGATGCAGGTGCAGATGGCATTGCTGCTATAAATACAGTAGGTCCGAAGCTCTATATCGATGAAGTGAGCAAGACCCCGATCCTGAATAACAGGCTCGGAGGAAAGGGCGGTGCCAGCGGAGAGTGGGTCCATCAGGATGCCATAAAGGCGATCCGCGAGATAAGAGAGGCGATAGGCGATGACCCGATAATCCTCGGAATGGGCGGTGTGACCACCTCTGCGGATGCAAGGGATCTCATTGAGGCCGGAGCTGACTCTGTCAATATAGGGTCCGCGCTTTCCAGGGTTATGCCTGACAAGTGGAGCGAGTACTACCATAGGATAGCATCAGGCATGGATGTAAGCGACCTTGTATCTGATAAGAACCCGATGGAATACAGGAAGCACAGCGTTGAATCCGTAGCATTCCATGGCGATGATGTCATGATCCTGACTCTTTCGGGAAAGTGCGACTGCGCTCCGGGCGAGTTCGCTTTCCTCTGGGTTCCAGGACATGGGGAGAAGCCATTCTCTGTTGCAAGGAACAATCCTTTCACGTTCCTCATCAAGAAGAGGGGAGAGTTCACATCATTCCTCTTCACATTGAAGGAAGGCGATGATGTATATGTCAGAGGGCTCTATGGAAAGCCGATGGAGTACAGGAAAAGCCGCAGGGCGCTCCTGATCGCAGGAGGCTCAGGAGTCGCTGTCCTTCCTCTCATTGCCGAGAAGCTTGAGAAGGATGGCACAGAGATGGATATCAGGGTCGGCATTGTCAGGAAGGGAGATGGCAGGGATCCTCTTGAGGATGTCCTTGAGCAATATGGAAGCTACATGTCGGTCGCAGACGATGGCAAGCCGGGAAGGGTCCTGGATACGCTTGGCATTGATTCTGTCTCCGGTGATGTATCTGCATACATCGTAGGGCCGGGTAAGATGATGGAAGCCGCATCGAGGAGGCTTGAGAGCCTCGGATTGAGCGATGACAGGATCTATCTCTCGATGGAGAAGAACACGATGTGCGGAATAGGAATGTGCGGCGAGTGCGTATGCGGAGGGCATTTCCCATGCAAGGAGGGCACGTTCTTCACATGGCATGACCTGAAGGCGAACGGGGCAGACCTATGATCGACCCCCATGTCCATTTCAGGGACTGGAGCCAGAGCAGCAAGGAGACGGTGAAGCACGGGCTATACGTTGCTTCCCGTCTTGGCTTCACGCATGTCTTCGATATGCCGAACACCGATCCTGCTCTCACATGCTCGGAGACTGTCCTGAGAAGGCTTGAGCTTGCCAGGGCCTCCTGCGTCGAGGGCATTTCATATCATGTATATTGCGGCCTTACTCCACAGCGAAGCCAGATAGAGGAGGCTGTGGAGCTGACAAGGAGTCTCTTTCCCAGCGTGATAGGCCTCAAGCTATTTGCCGGTCAGAGCACGGGCAATATGGGTATAATAGGCATGGAGAGGGAGCGCGAAGTCTTCCGTGTGCTCAAGGAATGCCATTACAGGGGAGTTCTTGCAGTGCACGCAGAGAAGCAGGAGCTCATAGATCCCTCCCTGTATGTGCCAGGGGACTTCAGGAGCCATAGCAGAGCCAGGAAGAGGGATGCCGAGATAGAGAGCATCAGGGATATCATAAGGCTTGCGATGGAGACAGGATTCGAGGGGAGGCTCCATATCGCTCATGTGTCGACATCGGATTCGATAGATCTTGTGACTGAGATGAGATCCCGTCATATGGATATCACGATGGGAGCGACGCCGCATCATAGCCTTCTTGATGAAAGCTATGCGGGAAATGCCTCAAGGTATCTGAAGATGAATCCTCCTCTCAGGGATGAGAGCGACAGGAGAGCCGTATTCGAGGCGCTCCTGGACGGAAGGATCGACTGGGTCGAGTCGGATCATGCTCCCCATACGATCGAAGACAAGGAGAAGGGTGCTTCAGGCATTCCTGCGCTTCCTGCCATGATGCTTCTTCTTTCGGAGCTCAGGAAGGCAGGCTGCAGCGAGGAGCATCTTGCCAGGCTATTCGGTGGGAATGCCTCAGATGCCTACTCGATCGAGGACGAAACATCCCTTCCATCCGATCCGCTCTCGCTGTATGATAGCATGAAAGGAGAGTATCCGTTCGATCCATTCGGGGATTATCTGGAATAGAATCGAAAAAAGGGGAAATGATGATATCGACAAAAGGAAGGTATGCTCTGAGGGTGAT
>JAXFQZ010000125.1:0-9977 GCA_034178685.1 Candidatus Ornithospirochaeta sp.
TGGATAAAGCCGGTATTTGATCGCACTGTTCATAACTGGCAATCCTTCTGCCTTTCTATGTATCGGAGAATGCTTTCTTCTGATGCAGAACCAATGGTTTCGCAGAAATACGATCCGTTCCACAGCTGACCTTTCCACAAGTGGCTTCTCAGTTCCGGGAATTCCCTCAGCAGCGCATTTCCACTGATTCCTTTAAGATATTTCACAATCCGTGTAACAGAAATCTCAGGTGGTGCGGAAACAAAGCAGTTTTCAGGAGTAAGAACTTTTCTTCGGTATTTGACACACCAGACAATATGGTAATTGATGTTATATACGCAAGTTCTTACGTGAGTGTATCTATCTTCCATACATGTAATATACCCTAGTAAATAAAAAGCAGATAAATGCATAATGCCAGATAAGACTTACATATAGCCGAAATATAAGTATGAAAAATAGGCTTTCATCTTGGATACAAGTAACCGAGAATTCCCGCCTTATTTCTTAAAGCTCAACTCAATTGCGTTGTTGCCATAAGTAAACTATAATCTTCGATGGAGAGTTAAAATGAACAAGATCGTACTTCATGCACAGGATCTGGATGGATTCCTGAATGCAAGCGACAAGAAGCATATCGATGAGATAACTTCGATGTACAGCCAGTCACTAGAGTGCTGCGGAAATATCGACAAGGGAATCGATGCAGAGGAAAGCAGGAAAGCCCTCGTACAGTCTGCCAGGGATATAGGCCATAGGCTCCAGGAGATATGCAGGGAGAATCCCAGGATCCACGTCTTCTGCTTTGAGTCCGCCAACGAGCAGAAGGGAGAAGCAAGCAGGATCATAGCAAAGCTCAGGGATCCCAGGACAGGGCATGAGGAATTCCTCTACTACATCCAGAGGGCTTATGAGATCATGTTCGCCCATACATTCGCAGACCCATGCATGGGCCAGAAGAGATCCATAATCCAGAAGACTCCTGTGAACAACCCTGTTCAGAACTATGCAGTGCATAGGATCCCGGATGTGGACAGGATGGTCCATTCATCAGTGATGTGCGTCATGCTCCGAGGAGCCCTTCTTCCATCCATGATCATCTCGAAGGAGATTCAGGATTACAGCTCCGATGACTATATGACTCCTTTCGCATTGTTCAAGATCAAGAGGGATGAATCAAGGAAGGAAAGCAACATGGATTACATCCTCGACCTTGACAGATCATTCTTCAAGCTAGATCAGCTTGATGGCAAGGACCTTATATTCGCAGATCCCATGAACGCAACTGGCGGATCGCTGGTGACTATCGTAAAGTACCTCAAGGAGCAGGGAATCAAGCCCAAGTCAATCAAGTTCATTAATGTGATCTCAGCCCTCAAGGGTTCCCTTAGGATCACCAGGGCCATTCCGGAGGCAGAGGTATTCACGCTTTGGATGGATCCGGTTCTAAATGACTCGGCATACATTCTTCCAGGACTTGGAGATGCTGGCGACAGGCTCAATGGAGTGGATCAGGGACCAGAGCCAAGGAACATGATCCAGCTTCTTGCCGACTATGGCCAGAATATCGTGAATCTCTACAGGGACCAGGTCATTGAAATTGAAAAGACTGTTCTTGGCTAGTCTCATTGTGCTTCTTGCCTCCTGCCAGAGCAGGAATGCCTCCCTATACATCCAGAGGGGGCAGGAATTATCTGGCAGCAAGGCAGCTGAAGTGTATCTTGAGGGCCTGAAGGAGGGAGAGAGCGAGAAGCTGTACTATAACCTCGCCTACTCATACATAGAGGAAGGCATGTTCGAGGAGGCTATCGATATCGCTGACAAGGCCCTTCTGATGTCGCCTCAGAGCCTCAGGTTCCTCAATCTCAAGGCATACTGCCAGAGAGAAGGAAGCATAGATGGATACAAGGAAACAATCATCTCGATAATCGGATACTATCCTGCGGATATCGAAGCAAGGGAGCTTCTTCTCGGAATCTACATAAGCGAAGGAGATCTGGAGAATGCTGAGAAGGAAGCTATGGAAATAATCAGAAGGGATGCTGATAACGAGAAAGCAATATCATTCCTTGCTTCTGTCATACCATTCTACAAGACAATTGCGAAATCAGAGGAACTTCCTGCTCTCGGCGACAGCTAGCTTATCGCATCTGTTGTTGTACTCATTCTCAGCATGTCCCTTGACCCAGACATAATCGACCTGATGGGTCCTGATAAGCCTGAGAAGGGAAATCCAGAGATCCGTATTGGGTACTTCCTTGCCCTTCTTCCTGAATCCGAGCTTCTCCCATGAGAAGACCCATCCCTTCGTGATTGAGTCGATAAGGTATTTTGAATCGGAATAGAGCGTTACATGGCATGGATACTTAAGCATCTCCAATGCCTTTATCGCAGCTGTGAGCTCCATGCGGTTATTCGTAGTCATCATCTCACCGCCGGATATCTCCTTCTCTGCATCATTATGCTTTAGGATCGCACCCCAGCCACCGGGGCCGGGGTTTCCTGAGCATGCGCCATCTGTATAGATTACGACTTCCTTCACCTTGCACCTGTCTTCTTTATTATGTGATACCCGAACTGGGTCTTAACAGGACGGGAGAGTGTTCCATTGGACATACGCCTCACAGCATTCTCGAAAGCAGGAACCATCTGTCCCTCCTTGAACCATCCAAGATCCCCGCCCTTCGACTTCGAAGGACATGTGGAATACTGCCTTGCGAGGCTCTCAAAGCTCTCTCCTGCCCTTAGGCGTGCGTATATCTTCTCTGCAGTAGCGCTGTCGCGCACTAGTATATGGCTTGCCCTGAATTCCATGATCACCTTCCCAGGATCATCGATCTGTAGCTTCTTCTCTCGATGTCCTTATCCTCAAGTCCGAATAGATGGAGAAGCTCTTTAAGCTTGCTTCTAGCATCATCCTTCATCCTGTCATCCGCATCGAATGGGAGCAGTGCCTCCATCTCAAGGAAATAACCGAGGTCATTTACCTCCAATAGCTCAATATGGATACCCTGGTATGTCCACTCCCATCCCCTCTTGTTCTTCTCGAAGTAATCGGAATAACCAAGGACATGGAAGAATCCTACAGCCTTCTGGTATTCATCAATAGAGGCCTGGAACTCATGCTCCTCGTTGCTCTCAGCACCGCCGGAGTTCTCGCGCTTCTTCACAGTGAACTCGATCACGCCATTGTAACGCCTGATCCTTAGGCTGGATTTATCAGAGCCCTCTATATGGAAGTAATGATCTCTCTTATCAACAGCCCTGCCCTTGCCAGCAAAGAACTCTATAAGCATAAGCTGCTTCTCATGATCCCTGGAGCGTGCCTTTATCTCAATCTCAAGCATATTCTACTTCCACGGGAAAATCATGTTCTTGAGAGTCCTAGGACCTACCTTCTCCTTCTCGTCGTAAAGCAGATCCGCCCATGGGATATGCTTCTTATCAGCATCAGGATTCTCCTCAAGGTAATCATACTTGAACATTATGAGCTTCATGGCATCCTGGGCAGCAAGCATCGATCCTCCGACACCCGGTATCATGCCAAGCGTGAATACCGAAAGCACTATTACAATCAGATTGTACAGCATGAAGAAGAGGGCGAATCCTATGTTGTCCCCGACTATCAGGAAGCACTTCTTGAGAGTCTTCATTGGCCTATCCCCTGGAAGCAGGTTCATCAAAGGGAAATAGAAAGGAAGTCCAAGAAAGAGAAGGAACTCAAGCCAGAAGAGAAGAACCGCTATTATCAGCCCAACGGCTTTTCCTGCAGTCAGATAGAAAGGAATGACATATGTGATGACAGCTATCATCAGAAACGAAACCACAAAGAATAGCAGAGAGTGCTTCAGGTTCCTGCTGAATGCCTTCACGAAAGCACTCCAGGAATCCCTCTGATAGTTTGAGTAATTGAATATAGCGCCGGATGTACCGCCCATGACAAGCGCAAAGAGAAGAAGGACTCCGGACATTGCAAGCAAAGCAAGTATTCCTGAGATCTCAATAAGGGACATGGCATAGAGCATGACTCCGAATAGCAGGATGAACACTATATTGAATAGCACAAGCCCAATGAGATTATCCCATCCGTCGAAAAAAGCCTTCTTTATAAAAAATCCTTTCATAGATACAAAAATAAGTTTTTTCCTATTCCTTTTCAACCGTTAATGGCAATTAAGCATCATGAAATACGCTATTAATGATAAACAATATTGTATTTACATAATTCAATATCAGTGTTATATAATTAACAGTGGCTTGAATGGACTATTCCAGGTTGCCTAGAAGAGGGACTGCCATAGACGCGGCGGATTGTCCCGCTGTGCAAAAGGCCCTATCCACCGGAAGAATGGATAGGGTTTCTTTTACTCTCAATGCATTCCATATTCATAAATCAAACTCCAATCAATATTTTTCTGAATATTTATGCGTTCTATATTGCAATTATTAAATCTTTATGCATAATCTCTAGGCGTAGGAGTAATACCAATGAAAGATAAGGTGATTCTGGCTTATTCAGGCGGATTGGACACATCGGTCATTCTAAAGTGGCTTTCAAATAAAGGATTCGAGGTTATCGCTTATGTTGCTGACGTAGGTCAGAAGGATGACTTCAAGGCAATAGAGGAAAAGGCATATGCTACAGGTGCAAGCAAGGTCTATATCGAAGACCTCAAGAAGCCTCTTGTAACAGATTATGTCTTCAAGGCACTCAAGGCTAATACGATCTATGAGGGCACATACCTTCTCGGAACATCGCTTGCAAGGCCGATCATCGCCAAGACTCAGATTGAGATCGCAAAGAAGGAAGGAACAAAGTACGTTGCGCATGGAGCAACAGGAAAGGGCAATGACCAGGTCAGATTCGAGTTCGGATACTATATGAATATGTCCGATGTGAAGATCATCAGCCCTTGGAAGGACCAGGAGTTCCTCACTCAGTTCGAAGGAAGATCCGATATGCTAGCATATGCTGAGAAGTATGGGATCCCTGTTAAGGCATCGCTTAAGAAGCCATATAGCGAGGATGAGAACCTGATCCACATCTCGCATGAGGCTGGAATCCTTGAGGATCCTGCAAAGAGATGCCCAAAGGATGTATTCTCGAGGACTCTCGATCCTATGGCAGCAGCAGATAAGGAGACGCTTCTGACCCTCTCCTTCCATGACGGTGTGCCTACAATGGTCAAGAACGAGGATGATGGTACTGTAGTTACAGATCCGCTTGATATGATCGTATACCTCAATAAGCTCGGCTATGAGAACGGAATCGGCAGAGTCGACATGGTTGAGAACAGATTCGTCGGGATCAAGAGCAGAGGAGTCTACGAGACACCGGGATGCGACATCCTCTGGAAGGCCCATCATAACCTCGAAGGCCTCTGCATGGATAAGGAAGCCATGCACCTCAGGGATATGCTCTCACCGAAGTATGCAGAGCTTATCTACAATGGCTACTGGGGAGCACCTGAATTCGACATGCTTACTGCCCTATTCGACGAAAGCCAGAAGTACGTGACAGGAACTGCTGCTGTTGCTCTCTACAAGGGCAATGTAATCAATGCCGGCGTTGATTCCTCATGCGGTCTTTACAACCAGGATCTCGGATCGATGGATAAAGCCGGCGGCTACCATCCTCTTGACTGCAAGGGCTTCATAAACATCAACGCAATCAGGCTTATGGCCAATGCAGAGAGAGCAAAGAAGGAAGATAAGTAATCAGATATAGACCCAGGCAGAGTTCCTTCTGCCTCTGATCATTCCGATCCTGTTCTGCAGACGAATGCTATTGCTATTATGCGTATAGACGTTGCAGAACGGGATCTTTCCATTTTCCAGTGCCCTGTTTATCACATAGCTCTCAAGATAGGTGCCGATTCCCTTTCCCCTGAACTCAGGAAGAACCTCCAGAAGCCCCATTGACCCCTCTGGATGGAAGCCTGCGAATCCCATTATGATTCCATGGTCGAAGATACCGAAAAGATTCCCTTTCTCGATATCGTATTGCAGCGCCTCATCGCTTGAGAAATTCGAATAATGCGATTTCACGAATCCAAAATAACTGTCATCGAGGGTCCTGTACTCATAGGGACCAGTATCAAGCTTTCCCCCATGATAGGAATACAGAATGGATACTCCATCGAACTTCATCTTCCTGCTTTCTGCAAAATACCTTGCCATCTTTACGCTATGTATGCAGTAAAGCCATTCATCTGAAGGGAATAGCCCTATCAGGACTTCATAGTCTTCTGTGAATGGAAGCGCAAAGACAGTTCCTGTGAAATGACGGACAATGATGCCATTGCATCCATTGTAGAGAATCTCTCCTTCTCCGTTTTTCAGGATCGAGACGATATCGAGATGGCTGAAGGGATCAGAGGAGAGTATCCTATCGATTTCACTGCTCATCGCTTATTCCCTCTGCCCTGCCCCACCATTCAAGGACAATACCGTCATCAGGATTCCAGGAGTTGTATTCAACGCTATCGATCTCTTTTCTGAATTCGGCTTCCCCATCTGCGAAGAGGCATACCTTTCCTGCGGCATTTCCATAGAAAGAAGGAAAACCATCAAGCTGGATACAGCCATCGCTAACAGAAATAGAGACAGGAAGAGATGAAAGCGTATGCCTTTCTGCAGCTATGCCATTTCTGATGAAATCGGCATAGTATCCCGAATCCGACATCCCGACCAAGACGCCAAGCGCGAGAGATCCATCATATATGCCGATCCCTGCACCAGTTCCTGAAGACACAAGGTATATCGAGTAAGGCAATGCGATATCAGAAGCAATCAATGCGCGATCTACTGAAATCGATTCATGATCGACGCTTATCGCAAATGAACCCTCTCCCTCAATCTTATTCCAACTTTCCATGCTGTTCCCCGCTCATGACTGAAAATCCATGATAATCGATTTCTTATGATAGCTTCCATCCTCATCTACCATGCATACATAGAAGATGATTGTATCGAAGGCCTTATCTGTGTTTTCTTCTGTATTATTATCTATATTCTTATATGGATAAAGAACAAGAGATCCATCAACGGGCCATGAAAAGCCATACTCTGTATCGGTTATATCGGCATCCTTGTAATAGACTGCCTTCGTTATGAAATACCTGGAAGGGCTTTCGAACTCGAATGCTATATGCTCCTCCTTCCCACTATTTGTGCCACGTATAATATAAATATCATCGTCGCCCGTAAGAGCTGTCTTCGTTCCTTCAGCATTATACCAGTTGGCATTGATTATCCTGTTGCTGGTTGCATAAGGAAAGTCAGGTTCTTCATAGCTCTTTCCATTTGCGGTTATCACAGGATCTCCCATCATGAACTCAATCAATAGAAGCGGGGAAAGCGCATTCAGGAATATGCTATTATCCAGAATATAAGGCTTATCTACGATCTTGATTCTATTATCAATGATGACAGATGCTTCCTCATCCTCCTTAAAGGTGCTGATACCTATCTGGATATCAATTAATGATGAAAGGTTTTTGAAGGTTCCTATTTCCGGAAAGAGTGAAAGCGTGTATCCAGTGGCTTTCCTGAAATCATCTTCACTGTATGTTCCGCTCAAAGACGAATAGGAATCCCGCTTATCGTAAAGATTATCAAGGTATTCCCTCAGGGAGTCCGAAAAGCCATATGAATAATAGAATTCCTGCTCCTTGACTGCCAGCGCTGCTTGATTATCACAGGAGACCAAAGATATCAGAAAAACAATCAATGAGAATACAATAGCTTTCTTTTTCATCAGAAGCACTCCTATTGCGTTAAAGGATATCACATTTCCCATGTATAAACTAACAACAATAGGCATCGATAGGTTACATAGACTATCCAGGGCCACTTGAATCCGGAATTGATATAGATTTATGCGATATAAGCATTTTTTACAGTTGACTAATAGCAATATAGATTAGATAATTATAAATGTAATTAATCGAGATTGATTATTACATACCTTATCCAGCGTGGTTGGTTATTAGCCTTCCACGCTTCTTAATGCAGCTTGCTATCCAAGTATGCACCGTCTTCAAGAAAAAGCATCGAAGCGCTGCTGGTCGGTCATTATTATAAGGATATTGGGCTTATTCATCGCTCTTCCTCATATAGTCTGAAGCATGGATATACAATCAAGCATCCATTGTTTTTCATCATTATAGATTGTGAGGACAGCATAAGCACTTGTCAGTATTTAATTGCTATGGACAGATATTGCAAAAAGGTAAAAAATAGTGCGCTTGATGCTATCTCACGCACTATGAAGGAATTAATGATCCTATCTATCGTATCCGATATTGAATCTGATAGAGAGCGCATCCCCAGGATTGTCTCCTGTCTTGGCACCGAACTCCATCCAGCTGTATGCAACATCGATCTTGATTGCCCAGAGGTCGATTCCAGCACCGACTGACCAGTAACCCTTATTCAGACCGCCCCTGACATCAAGGAAACTCAGGAGCCTGATTTCAGCACCAGCGTTGAGGTGATACATGAAATCATTGACAGTCACGTTCTTTGTCTTAGCAAGTCCGATTATATCAGTAACATCCACAGCGATAGTTGGCTGGAAGAATACATTCTTAAGCTTCCATCCAAGACCGGCATCAAGCTGCCAATCTGTATTGAATGTGTACTTCGCAGCACCTTCAGGAGCCTTCATGATATTAGGAATCAGCTGATTAGCGTTATCATAAGCAACCATGCTGTACTTGCCATTGAAGTTCCTTGCAACAGCAGAAACAGTGAAACCGAATGGCATGTTGATGTTCACGCCAGCATCGATAGGCACTGCCCATCCTGCCATGATAGGAATCTGCTCCCTTAGGTATGATACAACGTCTCCATCATTGAGAGCAGTCATTACATCATTTGCATTGACTTTCTGAGAGAAAGCAAGGTAATTGAAGGATGCTGCTACACCAAGATCGATCGAGAAGGAAGCTGGAAGATTGATTCTGAAGCCAAGACCAAGCCTTGCTGCTACATTGAGCTCATCGATCAGATTAGAATCAAGTCCGCCTGTGGAATTGGAAGGAGCATATGTATGGACGTTATCCTGGACAAATACGCCGAGTCCGAATCCACCAGCTGTGAAGGACATAGCGGCATCAACTGTAGCAAGCTTGCCCTTTCCTGACTTGATAAGACCAAGATAATCAGCAGCAGCTCCAGTGATCTTCGAATTGTCATTCTCCTTGATTCCCTGGATCAGCTTATCAGCAATTCCCTTCTCAAGGATGTCAGCTGGATGATATAGAGTTATCGATGCTGCTGGAAGCGAAAGCTGGAACCTTCCCTCTGCAAGAGCTGCAGGATTATAGAAGAAGCTGTCGCTCCTGCCTGAAACAGCAAGCGCTGCATCACCCATTCCAAGAGCCCTAGTGCTTGTAGGCCTGAAGGAAGCAAGAACAGCTGAATACATTTCATTCTGTGTCGGATCGATCGGAGAGTCATGATCAGCAGCAAATAGAGAACCAATTGAAATGGATACTACTAGAAGAATAATAAGAGTCTTTTTCATACATTGCTCTCCTTAGAACCATCAAGAGAATTAATCAGATCAGCGATCAATTCCTCAAGCTTTTCATCTGAGAAAACCGAATCAAGATCAACACCGCTGAGAATCGAATCAAGCTTCAGGCCAGTATTAAGGACTTTATTGATTGTGACTATCGTCATATTGGAATTAACACCAATAATATTGAGTGCTTTATATACTTCTGTCTTAATATCAGAAAGCATTTCATTCGTGATGCTGTCTTTCAGCGCAATATACTTAGCTGGGATAATAATATTTTCGCTGAATCCATTGTTTTCCTTGTTGTACGAGTAGATATCAGCAAGAACGCCAATCACTGTATCAGGAATATTATATTCAGGTTTTACTACAGCCTTGTATAAAGCACCATAGAGATTATCAGCCTCAACAATTGCACTTGCTACAATGTACTGGATGAATGCATTGAGGTTGTTTCCTATCTGGTTAT
>JAXFQZ010000139.1:0-2047 GCA_034178685.1 Candidatus Ornithospirochaeta sp.
TTGGACAGCAGGTTATAACAATCCTAATGATGGTCCTGTAGATACATTTATCACTGTAAAGGACTGTTCGGTTGATAATTGCAGTATCACAGCAAATGGATCTGTAGGCGCTATCATCGGACACGCAGGTAATAACCCGGCTACTTTCCATACCATCACAAATTGCACTGTAAAGAATACAACGCTCCGTTCCAAAGACGATGGTGACTGGAGAGTCGGAATAGTGGTAGGAACTGCGAATGTCGGAGAGGTTACGATTTCTGGTATAACAGAATCCGATAATATTCTGACTCAGGTTGATAAGACTGCACCTGGACACTCGAATCTCTATGGAAGGCTTGTACCTGGAGATAGAGGCAAGCTGACTATAGATGGCGTGGAAATAACGCAGTAATCGGTTTGACTATTAGCTCCCCTGGTTTCGGGGGAGCTTTTAAATGCTTCTATCATCGTCAGGAGAAGAGGGGGGCATCTTAAGACTCATTGAGAACTGAGTTCTTTGCCTGGAAGTATAGCCATTCGTGCCTATGCAAAGCGCTTTGTTTACAGATGCTCCTATGCTTTGGGGTATTGCTGCATTGTCTATTCTTAATGGAGTGAAGATGTATTGGCTGGCTATGGCCTAATCAGAGGGAGCAGCGGCAGGTGTTATATTTAAGTATACTAGGGATTGATCTTCCTGAGAGCCTGCTTTGCTTTCATCCTGAACTCAGGCTTCATGCCCTTTGTGTCTGCAAGGATCTCAAGGCATTCGATAGCCATATCCTCATCGATGATCCTCTTTGCAATGAGGATTCTCTCCCTTGTCTCATCAAGCGATGTGTCATGGTGGCCAGACTGCTTTCTGAAGTAGCTATCGGCAATCCTCTCAAGCCTCTCAGGGGACTCGAGCTCGCTTCTTTTCTCATATAGGTCTGCTAGCCTTGATGCAAGGAATGATTTTCCTGCATCCCTGATTGCTCTTCCGAGTTCTGCGCTTGTCATATTATTCTCCGCTTTCCTATTCTAGCAGAAAGGCAAGGGAACATCATCATACTGCAAGCATGGCTATAATGCGCACAAAGCAGACAGAATTCTGCGATTCTGTTTGTTTTCCTTGAAAAAACCTGTTTGCAAAAGCTATTATGAGAGTGCAGGGATGCCTTTGCTTCCTTGCTGATCGGAGGACTATGAACAGAATCATCAGTCTTATGCTAGCAATGGCAATAGGTCTTCTTCTCGTATCATGCCCGATGGCTCCTCCTCTTGAGCCAACGGATAGCTTCAATCCATATCTTTCGCCGCCAGCGGTTGATTCGCTGCAGGCAACCAATGGGCAGAAGGATACGATCATGCTTACGTGGGATAAATCCGAAGGTGCCACAAGCTATCACATATACAGGATTGATAGCGATGAGTATGGCGCTGTCAATGAGCGCATAACAGGAAGCGATAGCCTCTCTGCTCTTCAGAAGAGGGGATTCGCTCTTCTTGATGTGGTTGATGGCAACAGCTACCAGATGAAGGCGGAGCCGGGTTCTTCCTACATCTTCTCGGTAGTGGCGGCAAAGGACCTTGGACCTTCTGTGCCTGCGAAGTCGAGGATGCTCTACTCAAAGACAGGTGCCTTTGCCCAGGGCTCGACGCTCGGGGAGATAAGAGTATTCGGAATCGCAGATGCCCGCTATGTGAATCTCTACTGGGGAATCGACAACTTCTACTCGAAGCTCGCTTCCAATGAGGGCAGGAAGGAGCCATTGTACCAGGATTATGCATTCAGGATACTCTACAGGAAGGCTGGTGCGCTTACATGGAAGGATGCATACGCTCCATCCAATGCCTTCTCATCCTCGATGATCGTAAGCCAGTACGGGATGGAGCCGGATACCGATTATGAATTCAGGATCGATTTCACTGTAGCTCCTGACGGCTCTTCTTCTTATACATCCTCGAGCAGGGTATTCACGATAAAGACAGACAGAACGATGACTCCTTACAAGGCTTTTGACTTTGCAGTGACAACGGATGAGTTCGGGAAGGTGGAGCTTGAATGGAAGAGCTATCCTGC
>JAXFQZ010000159.1:0-2055 GCA_034178685.1 Candidatus Ornithospirochaeta sp.
AGATGCGTGAAGATCTGCGCCCATGATGCACCATCGCTCAGGGACAGGATCTCATCCATCGACCAGGATAAGTGCGTAGGCTGCGGCAGATGCATCGGCGTATGCCCGAAGGATGCTATCGTCCCGGGCATAGACAACTCAAACGAGGTGCTTAATATCAGGATGATGGAATACGCAAAGGCCGTGCTCTACAACAGGCCATCCTTCCATATCGCGATCGCTGTCGATATATCGCCTAACTGCGACTGCCATAGCGAGAACGATGCTCCAATCGTACCGAATATTGGGATATTCGCATCAAAGGATCCTGTAGCCCTTGATAAAGCATGCTCCGATGCAGTAAACAGCATGCCGATGAATCCAGGCACGATGCTCTCTGAGGCGCATCACAGCCACGGCTGCCACCTCGATGACCTCCATCCTGAGACAGACTTCATGCAAGGCCTCAGGTATGCTGAGGAAATAGGGCTCGGCAGCCTTGAGTACAACCTGATCAAGGTCAAGTGATATAAGCATGGGGCGACCCATGCTTTCTCATTCAATCGACTCGAATACTCCCTTCTCCCTGTTCTTCCTGACCTTGTCTGCAGGGTAGATCCTTCCTCCCATTGCGACATAGACGCCAGGATCAAGGAGCTGCACGCCTGTCAGGGCGCAGCCGAGATTGAAGACAGCATCGGAATTTTCAAGCGAGTATGGGATCATAGCGCCTGTGAAGACATAGACATGGTCGTCACCCTCCGCAAGGCTATCCTTCAGAAGCGTTGCTGTCCTGACCATAGTGTCCGTTCCATGGACTATGACGACCTTCTTCTCCACGCAGGCCTTGGCATCCTGCACTATGAATGATCTCTGCTCCTCGCTCATCACAAGGCTATCGACCGCGAAGAGCGAGTCAAGATGGACAGGCACTGTGAACCTAGCCTGCTGGAGTATCCTTGAGAGCTGCGAATCGCGGAATGTGAGCTCTCCCTTTATTGCATCATATAGCTTATCGAATGTACCGCCAGTGGTGATTATCCTGATTCTTTCCTCTAGCATCCGATCCTCCTTCGGGAAAAACAATGTATGCAGAATACGTTTTGCATTTACAGGGAGGAATTGTCAATAAAGCAGCCGGCAAAACAATGCCCTTTACATAATGAACACTGTTCATTTATATTCATGATGGATGAAGAAAGCAATAACGACCAAAGAGGATATCACAAGCGCATTCCTCACTGCCGCCAGGGAGCAGGGCTTTTCGAAGCTTGGCATGAGGCAGATAGCAGAGAGGTGCGGCATAGCTCCAGGAACGCTTTACAACTACTACAGCGACAAGGACGAGCTGGTCCTGGATGCGATAGCAGGCATATGGGAAGAGAGCCTCGGGGAGAAGACTGAAGCAGAGGACCTCTTGTCATACATTGCTGAGATCACATCGCGCATCGCGGCTGTTGAGAAATCCTATCCTGGCTTTCTCCAGGCGCATTCTGAATGGCTCACAGGAGCTGCGATAAGCGAAGGAAGGAAGGCAATGGGGAGATGCATAGGCCCGGTCATAGAGGAAATAGGGATTCTGCTGGAAAGGGATTTCATCACTTCTGGTCCGGATATCGATATCCATGGTCTTTCATCATTCATTCTAGATTGCATGATACAGGCTGCTAAAAAGGGCGAGAGCAGGCCAGAGGAGCTTATAACACTGCTATCGTTATCGCTCAGGCAGAGCAGGGAGGAGAAATGAGAGCATTTGCTGAAACGCTATTCGATGCTGTATACCTTATTTCGGTAATCACCATCGGAATCATCATGATCGCAAAATCCAGAGGAAGGAAGCAGTATGCCCTTTTCGGTGCTATGGCTGTCACTCTAGGGGCAGGGGATGCATTCCATCTCGTGCCAAGAGCAATCGCTTTATGCACAACAGGGCTCGAAAGCTATACGTATGCGCTTGGAGTGGGAAAGCTGATCACATCAATCACGATGACAGCATTCTACCTGCTTCTGTACTATGTATGGTGCGAGCGCTATCATGGGAAAAGACGGTGCATCACAGCATCAGTCTGGATACTC
>JAXFQZ010000164.1:0-13207 GCA_034178685.1 Candidatus Ornithospirochaeta sp.
ATCCAGAATTGCAGCAATGAAGGTGATGTATCAGGCAAAACGACCGGTGGTGTTGGCGGAATAGCTGCATATGTAAACAATAAATCAAAAATCGATTCCTGCTTGAACAATGGAAAGATAGGAACCTCTTCTGATAAATACAGTGGTGGTATTGCTGGTTATGTTACCAAAGGTCCAGATATCAAGATAAGCAATTGTGAGAATAAGGGTGTCATAGTTGCTAATGAACAGGCTGGCGGTATCGTTGGAATTACGACAGATATCTCTTCGATAGAGAATTGCAAGAATAGCGGCAATGTATCTGCAGGAGATACAGGTATGGCTGGTGGCATTGCAGGATCTACATCCCAGTCGACAGTGAAGAAGTGCTCTAATACAGCTTCGGTTCATGGCCGCTATGCAGGTGGAGTAATAGGAAATGATGCTTATTCCACTATCGATAATTGCTCTGGTGGAAAAGCAGCAATCACTTCTCCTGCTCATTCAATTGGCTTCACTGGACATTCTTTCAAAATGGAGGTTCCTGAGAATGGAAGCTCTGGAAGGATCCTTGGCTCTCATCAGGGAGCAGGCCCTGGCAAATACACGATACTGATTCTTTCTAGCGAAAGCGATGATGACAACACGCTTGGGACAATAGGCATATGTGGATATACAACGACGATGCCTTTGCTTAAAATCACAAGCGGTACATTCTATGGAGATCCTTTGGCTGGCAATAGAAGCACGATCATTCTTGAAGAAGGAGCTTCTTGGGGAGAACGCAAGGCTGGAGCGTATTGCCGAGGAGGTGTTGAAGAGTCAACTAGGATTGCAGTATGGACTCTCCAGTGAGGATGTAGGTTTTCAGATTTGATTATTGCTCCCTCAGCTTTATCTGGGGGAGTTATTCATTGATAAGAGCTTGCCACTCCCTTGAGAGCGCTTAGTGTCTCTTAGCGCCATGCAGAAGTAAGGTTTTCTTCTTATTATTTTCCCTCATGATATTTGTAATAGGCATCCTCATGTGTTAGACTCTTCTCTGTATGGTTGACATATCCAATTTGTTTAATGTATAAACAAAATGTTGTCTTAATTTATCTGGAATAGGTATGTTTGATAGTATTAGCAGTAAGTTCTCCTCGATAATGAAATCATTGTCGGGAAAGGGAAAGATATCAGAGAAGAACATCAGGGACGCCGTTGAGGAAATCAAGGAGGCGCTTCTTGACGCTGATGTCAACCTCAGGGTTGTACGCCGTTTCATCAACTCCACGATGGAGGAAGCGCTCGGCGAGAAGGTCCTGAATTCTGTTGATCCTGGTCAGCAGTTCACCAAGATAGTATATGACAAGATGGTAGCTCTTCTTGGCGATCCATCATCCGAAGGGCTGAACCTGAAGGGAAAGGATACGACATCCATCATCCTCATGATGGGTCTTCAGGGCTCCGGTAAGACAACAGCATCCCATAAGCTTGCCTACATGCTCAAGAAGCAGGGCAGGAACGTAATGCTTGTCGCAGCTGACCTCGTGCGTCCTGCTGCTATTGCCCAGCTTCAGGTCCTGGGAGAGAAGGCAGGGGTTCCTGTATTCACGATTCCAGGTGAGAAGGACCCTGTTAAGGTCGCATCCCAGGCTGTAGCGAAAGCAAAGCACGATCTGGTTGATACAGTCATCATCGATACATCTGGAAGAATGCATCTTGATGAATCCCTGATGAAGGAGATCCAGGACATAGCAAGGGCTGTAAGGCCTGATGAGACGCTCTTCGTTGCCGATGCGATGACAGGACAGAGCGCAGTCGATATCGCTAAGGAGTTCGAGCAGAAGGTCGGCATTTCGGGTGTTATCCTCACAAAGTTCGATTCCGATACGCGTGGCGGTGCAGCTCTCTCCCTAAGGTCCGTTGTAGGAAAGCCGATCAAGTTCATCGGAACAGGCGAGAAGCTTGAGGATATCGAGGTTTTCCATCCTGAGAGAATCGCTAGCAGGATCCTTGGAATGGGCGATGTCGTATCGCTTGTCGAGAAGGCTCAGGAAGCATATAACCAGCAGGAAGCCGAGAAGCTCCAGAAGAAGATAGAGAAGAACAGCTTCGACCTGCAGGATTACCTGGAGCAGCTTGAGAAGATGGATAAGATGGGATCGGCAGATAAGCTCATCGAGATGATCCCAGGCGCTAAGGGCAATATATCCGAGGATGATATCGATCTCAAGGAGCTTGAGAGGGAGAAGGCGATTATCAGATCCATGACACAGTTCGAGAAGTCGAATTACAGGATCATAGGACCATCGAGAAGAAAGAGGATCGCAAAGGGCTCTGGAACATCCGTTGCAGATGTGAACCGCCTTCTCAAGAAGTTCGAGAAGAGCAAGCTTATGATGAAGAAGTTTGCTACAAACAAGAAATTACAGGCTGCAGTACTCAAGCAGATGGGTATGTAGCTTTCAAGTAGTATAAGGAGTTGAACCGTGAGCACAACAATGAGACTAAAGCGTTTTGGAACCAAGAAGAGACCTTATTACAGGGTAGTTGTAATGGACAACCGCCGTGCTTCTACTTCCATCACGATCGATGAAGTCGGAACCTATCGTCCTGTAGAGTCAAAGGATCAGCTTTCCCTTGACCAGGATAAGGTTAAGAGCTGGATAAAGAAGGGTGTCGTAGTATCCGACACAGTTAAGTCGCTTCTCAATTCACAGGGTATCTCTCTAGATCGCACTCAGGACTGATTGTCCAAGGAGTCGATATGGAGAAGGAACTTGTTGAATTTATGGTTAAGAGCCTAGTCGATGTTCCTGAGCAGGTAAGCGTGGAGGTTGTAGAGGGTGAGAAATCAACCATTCTTGAGCTTCATGTCGCTCCAGAGGATGTCGGCAAGGTAATCGGCAAGCAGGGCCGCATTGCGAAGGCAATAAGGACAATCCTTTCTGCCTCTGCTACTAAGGGCGGCAAGCGTGCTGTATTGGAGATTCTTGACTGATGGAAGCAAGGCTTCTCTCTACTGCAATCATAGGGAAGACGCATGGCGTTGATGGCTATCTGAAGCTCCATTCTCTATCAGGTGAATACAGGCATCTGATGAAGATCAGGAAGTGTTTCTGCCAGTCCAGGGATGGGAAACTGACAGAGCTTGAAGTGGATGGCACCAAGGTCAATGGGGACTCCCTGCTGATGCGTTTCTCCGGTTATGATACACCGGAGAAGGCTAGGCTTCTCTCCGGGTCTGTTATCAAGATCGATAGGTCTGATGCACCTAAGCTCAGAAAGGGCGAGTACTACGTAGCAGACCTTTATGGCCTTGATGTCATATCGGAAGGAAGGAAGGTCGGCAGTGTCGTTGAGACAAGCGATGGAGCTCAGTCTCTTCTTCTGCATGTCGAGTGCGAAGGAAAGATTCATCTTGTTCCATTGCTTGATGTCTATGTCGGTAAGGTAGATATCGCGAATGGCACTCTGGAGCTGCTGGCTCCTTATCTCCTGGAATAGCGGAATATGAAGATTACGGTTCTGACATTGTTCCCGGAGATGGTTGAGCCATTCTTCAAGGCTTCGATAATGGCCAGAGCAGTAGAGAAGGGCTTGGTCGAGTATAGAATCATAAACTTCAGGGACTTCGCTGAAGGCGTGCATCTGAAGGCGGATGATATCCCCTACGGAGGAGGAGCAGGCATGGTTATCATGCCAGAGCCTCTTTCAAAGGCACTGGATAGCGTATCTGCCAGGGATAAGAGGGTAGTGTTCCCTACGCCTTCGGGAAAGGTCTTCACAGAGGAATATGCCAGGGAGCTTTCCAGGGAGAGTGAGCTGGTGTTCATCTGCGGGCACTATGAGGGAATCGATCAGAGGATCATCGATGAATATGTCGATGATGAGATCTCTATCGGTGATTACGTTCTCTCCTCCGGTGAGACAAGCACGATAGTCATTATCGATGCTCTATTCCGCCTGATAGAGGGAGTTATAGCAAAGGAAAGTCTTGATGATGAGAGCTTCAACTCGAATTTCCTTGAATATCCTCAGTATACAAGGCCTCAAAGGTATTGCTCAAAAGAAGTTCCTGATGTATTATTAACCGGTCACCACCAGAGGATTGTCGACTGGCGTGACAGGAAACGACTGGAAAAAACGATGCTCAACCGGTCGGATCTGCTCTCGAGTGCCTCTCTCAGCATGAAGGAGCGAAAAAGACTATTGGAAATATTAGGAAGCAAGGATAAAGGGAATAACTTATTATGGATGTTATCAGAGCTATAGAAGCAAAGCAGATTAAGGAAAATGCTGAGAATTTCAACATCGGAGATACTGTAAGGGTAAGCTTCAAGATCGTTGAGGGAACAACTGAGAGAATTCAGGTTTTCGAGGGTATCGTAATCGCAAAGAATAACTCAGGCATCAGAAAGACCTTCACCGTAAGGAAGATCAGCTATGGTGTAGGCGTTGAGAGAATCTTCCCTCTCCATTCTCCAAGAGTTGAGAAAGTCGATGTAGTCAGAAGAGGCCGCGTCAGAAGATCCAAGCTCTATTATCTTAGGGATAGGGTCGGTAAGGCCGCTAAGGTACCTGAGCTTATCGTCAAGAAGAACGCGTAACGTATCAAAGGAGCTGCTAACAGCTCCTTTTTTATTGTTGTTCAAATAATGTAATTTCATTACTATCTTGTGTATGAGCAAACCAGATAAGAAGAGAATGGACAATTCTCATCAGAAAGCAAGGAAGAAAGGCAGGAAGGAAGCATCCGATAACGGCTTTTCCTCTCTTAATCAGGTAACGGGTGTTTCAAAGCCGCACAAGGCGCATCGATCATCCATTCCCGTTCCTCAGCCTAAGACTGTCGCTGAGCCATTCCCTGTATGCCCTATATGCGGCAGCAGGATCGAGGTCATTTCGAATGCCTTGCTTTCTCCGGAAGGACAGTATGTCCATTTCGACTGCGTGCTTGATGGATTCATGAAAAGCGAGCATCTTGCAGAGAACGAAAGCATTTCATACATAGGCAGCGGCAATTTCGCTGTTGTCGCAAAGGATGGCAATGGATCCTACTCGATTGTAAAGACCCTGCCTTATGAGAGCAGCGAGAGCAATAGGGCATTCAAGGAGTATGTGGAAGGGCTGAAGGTATGAGAATTGCCATGTTCCCTGGATCGTTCGATCCTCCTACAAATGGTCATATAGACATAATCGAAAGGGCATCAAGGCTCTTTGACAGCATCTATGTAGTCGTTTCTGAGAATATCAGCAAGTCGACGATGTTCACTGCTGAGGAACGCAGGAAGATGCTGGAGGAGTGCGTTAGTCCCTTTGATAACGTCAAGGTCTTCGTGCATTCCGGGCTTACAGTCGATTTTGCCCTTGCGCATGGCGTTTCGGTCATGCTTAGGGGAGTAAGGAATTCATCCGACTGTTCCTTTGAGCTTGAGCTGGCGATGAATAACAGGCTGATAACATCAAAGGTCGAGACTCTTTTCTTCCCCTCCGATCCTAAGCAGTTCCTTGTCCGCTCCTCGTCGGTCAAGGAGATGGCTGCATTCGGAATCGATGTCTCGTCCCTTGTGCCTGAAAACGTCAACTTGTTGATGCTTGAGAAGCTCGGAAAGGAAGGAATACGCAAATAGCCTTCTGATTTCTTCGTTTTTTTTCCAAAAGCTATTGACGATGTCACGGTTTTTCGGTTTAATACTATTGTCTTTTGACTGGAGAGGTTCCCGAGCGGTCAAAGGGGGCAGACTGTAAATCTGTTGGCTTAGCCTTCGAAGGTCCGAATCCTTCTCTCTCCAATGCCTTCACTGAATGTGGAGGCTTTTTTTGTGGGGTTTGCCTTGATTACAGAGGGATTGTGCTTTGCCTGCCAGAAGTGCCTTTACTGCTGCTCTTCTGAGCCAGGATACGTGTATCTGTCGAAGAGCGATATAGAGAATGCCTCTTCCTATGTAGGTCTTGATTTCAGGTCATTCCTTTCTGTCTACTGCCGAAGGCTTGATATGGGCATGTACTATATGTATTCTCTGAAGGAGAAATCGAATTACGACTGCATATTCCTTACAGGGAATGGATGCTCCATTTATCCTGCACGCCCCGTTCAGTGCCGAACCTATCCCTTCTGGAAGGAAATACTGGAAAGCAGGGAATCCTGGGAGAATGAGAAAAAGTCGTGTCCCGGGATAGGGAAGGGCGCGTTGGTCTCTCCTTCCGAGGTCAGAAGGAATCTTGAGGCCAATAATGCCAATGCTCCATATATCGAATTCAAAAAATGACGCAATTTGAAGGTTTTTCATTATAATTATAATAGGAGATACCTTTTGGCGAGATTCAGCGACAGGAATATCAGCGACATAAAGAACAAGCTCACGATATCAGAGGTAGTAGGCTCATATGTTCCTCTCATCAACAAGGGAGGAAGGATGTGGGCCAAATGCCCTTTCCATGGAAATGGCAATGAAAGGACGCCTTCATTTGCCCTTAATGACAGGGAAGGCTTCTATCATTGCTTTGGATGCAATGAATCCGGTGATATGTTCACATTCATCGAGAAGATGGAGAAGGTCGATTTCAATGAAGCTGTCATGATCCTTGCCAGGAAGGCTGGTGTCGAGCTTGAGGCTGTCTCGGGAAGCATCAGGAAGGACAAGGATGAGGAAGTGCTCTATGACCTCAATAAGAGGCTGGCAGGGACCTTCAGCTACATCCTGAAGAACAGCGATGAGGCCAGGGGTGCAAGGGAGTATCTTGAGAGAAGAAGGGTAAGCCAGGAGATGATCGATAGGTTCTGCCTGGGCTATGCACCTAGGAATACCGAGTGGCTATATTCGTTTCTCAGGAACAAAGGGTACAGTGACGATATTCTTAGGAAATCAGGGCTGTTTTCCCAGAACCACTATCCATATCCCCTGTTTGCGAATAGGCTTATGTTCCCCGTACGCTCATGGAGGGGGCATTTCATAGCATTCTCTGGTAGGGATCTGTCATTTTCCGACAGAGCGCCTAAGTACGTAAATTCGCCTGATACCATCGTCTATTCAAAGAAGGCGAATCTCTTCGGCCTGTATGAGGCTCTGGATACGCTTAAGAAGACCAAGGGGCCTGTTATCCTATGCGAGGGCAACTTCGATGTCGTATCCATGCATCAGTCTGGACTGACTTCTGCTGTCGCCAGCCTTGGCACTGCATTCACAGAGGACCAATGCAGGCTACTATCAAGATATACCGATAGGCTCGATCTTCTCTTCGATAGCGATGAAGCAGGGCAGAAAGCAGCTGTGAAGACAATCTCGATAGCGCATAGCGCTGGCCTTGAATGCTTCGTCCATAGGCTTGAAAGCGCAAAGGATTCATCGGAACTGCTTGAGAAGAAAGGAGAGGAAGAGGTAACGAAGGAGTTCGAAAAAAGCGAAACAGCCTTTGGGTATCTTGTTCAACTGTATCAAAAAAAGTATAATACTAGAACGCCAAGGGGTAAGTCTGATTTTTTGAGGTCGATTTCCGGTTTTCTCCTTTCGACAGAGAGCAGCGTTGAGCTGGATACATATGTCCAGCAGCTTTCGCTGATTCTTTCTGTTCCTGTCGAGACTATCAGGGGCGATCTTGTGAATCTGAAGTCAAATGCTCCCTTGCGCATGGAGGACAGCAGAAGCACGGAAACTGTTAAGAGCGATAACGCATTCAATCCTGCCAGGGTTTCAGTGGATCTCTATGCGATGCTATTTCTCGCGAATCACAGGGATCTCTTCAGGATTTATAGAAGCAGGATCGGCGTAACGGATCTCAAGGATGATGATGCTGTTATCGTATACATGGCACTGGAGAATGCTATGAGGAATGGGTTTTCCTCCAATGAGCTCTTTCTTTCACTTATAAACGACGAGAGAATCAGGAATTATGTGGCGACATCCTTCGAGCTGGATGAATACAGCAATGGCAAGGTGAGCGCGCTTGATGAAGCTGTGGACAGGATTGCTCTCAGGGGAATGGAGGAAAGAAGAAGCCTGATCGCAAAGCAGCTGACTGCATTCGGCGATTCATTGGATCAGGATCAGATAGACGAAGCACTGGAGCGCGTTACGGAGCTGGATAAGGATATCAGCGTGCTCAGGAATGAATTGTTCAATAGAAGCATTAAAGAGGAATAAATGGCAGAGGACATCAAGAACACACATTTTTATCAAGAGCTGCTCTCTCTGGGAAGGGAGCAGGGTTTCGTTACGCTTCTCGATATCGTATCGGCAATGAAGAAGCATAAGGAAACCGTTGGTGAGATTGATGATATCATAGCACTGCTTGCGAAAGACGGTATCTCATACTCTGAATCCGATGAGCCGGAGGATGATTTCAACGGTGAGCCAAGCCCGGAGGATCTGGAGAATTTCGATGATCAGGCTGCAGATGATGCGGATGCTGACTTCGATGAGTCGCTTGGCGAAGAAGAGGAAGGCCCGTCCGATAGCGATCTGAAGGTCATCGAGGATGAGGATGAAGAGGAAGAGGAGGAGGACTCCCGTCTCAAGAAGAACTCAGATGATGACGAGGAAGAGGAAGAGGAAGAAGAGGAAGAGGAGAATATCAATGAATGGAAGGGAACCGATGATGATACGGAGGTTTCCACAGAAAGGTTCATCGATATCACTTCATTCTCAGAGCATGCATCAGAGCATAAGTCCCATGCCGCCTCTGCAAAGTACGATACGAGCCAGGACGACCCAATCAGGCTCTACCTGAAGGAGATCGGAAACGAGAACCTTCTCAATGGAGATCAGGAAGTAGAGCTTGCGATGCAGATGGAGAAGGGAGCCAGGATTGTCCAGTCCGTGATCAGGGAGAATGGCATCCTCATATCGTTCTTCTCGGATATCATCGATAAAATAAACACAAAGATCGAGGATGATACAGAGGAGTCCCTTTCCTCTGAGGAAATCAAGGATTTCCTATCTATCCAGAAAAGATATAACACTAACTACAAGGAAGCAATCGGAAAGGATCTTAATAAGCAGATCCAGTCCTATGAGGAGCTTAAGAACAAGCTGATGCTATCTGGTGATTCCCCTGAGCTGGATCAGACAGTAATGAGGATGAGAGAGGAGCTTCTGAATAAGCTTGGTGGATACCCTGATGAGAAGTCGGAACTCTACAAGGGCAAAAAGAGAGCCGATTTCCCTTCACGTGAGGAGTGGATCGCTTACTGCAGGGATTGCAGCAGGAAGGACCGCATAGAGCATCTGAATCACAGGCTTTCAGACCTGAAGAAGGAAGAGGAGGAGCTCAATAGCAAGGTCAGGGAAGAGGCTATGGTCAAGGACAATGAGTTCAGAAGCCAGCATCCTGATTTCTCCGAGGCGGATATCGAGAAGGAAATCCAGAAGATCCATAAGAAGATCAAAGAGGAATACTCTGCAAGCGAAGGAGAGCTTGCGAAGAAGTTCAATGATTACAAGAATGAGATCGCAGCGCTTGAGGATGGTGCATATATCCCTGTTAAGGACTGGGTATCCCCGATAGTCATCCAGCAGGAGGAGATCAACGACCTTACCGATATCTTCATCAAGGCAAAGGAAGATATCGTGAAGTGCAAGTCCAGGAAGCAGCAAAGCGAGGCACGTCTGAAGGTATCATCCCTGAAAGAGCTCAGACAGCTCGGAAGGGACCTTGCTACGCGAAACAAGGCGCAGCAGATAGAGGAAAGCCTGGGGATGACCTCCGATGAGATCAAGGAGGAAATCAAGGACCTCCAGCTTACGGAGAAGGAGCTCAGATCCATTGAGTACAGGTTCGAGTGCGATTCTGATAAGATCATCGAGGCTGTCAGGAATATCCAGTATGGCCAGAGAATCCTCAAGACAGCAAAGGACAGGCTTATCAAGGCTAATCTGAGGCTTGTTGTCTCTATTGCCAAGAAGTATACGAATAGGGGACTCCAGTTCTTCGATCTTGTGCAGGAAGGCAATATAGGATTGATTAAGGCTGTTGAGAAGTTCGAGTATGAGAAGGGCTTCAAGTTCTCCACTTATGCGACTTGGTGGATAAGGCAGGCAATCACGAGATCCATATCGGATCAGGCAAGGACAATCCGTGTTCCAGTCCACATGATAGAGCAGATCAACAAGGTCGTAAGGGAATCCAGGGTCCTCATGCAGTCCCTTGGCAGGGAGCCGACCGACAAGGAAATCGCAGAGCACCTCAACTGGCCGGAAGCGAAGGTAAAGAACGTCAAGTCAGTTGCAAGGGAGCCTATTTCGCTTGAGACTCCTGTAGGTGAGGAGGAGGATAGCGTCCTTTCGGATTTCATCGAGGATAAGGATGCGGAGAACCCAGCTAACCAGACAGCGTTCTCTCTTCTCCAGGATAAGATCAGGGAGCTTCTCTCGACTCTTCCGCAGAGGGAGCAGGAGGTTCTCAGGATGCGCTTCGGTCTTGATGATGGCTATGCCCTGACTCTTGAGGAAGTCGGCCTGTATTTCGATGTCACAAGAGAGAGAATCAGGCAGATTGAAGCCAAGGCTCTCAGGCGTCTCAGGCATCCTAAGAGAAGTCGTCAGCTGAAGGACTGGAATTAGTAGATTTAATAGCGTAAATAAGATAATATGACTTGTTGCGAGGAGTTATTAGGAAATGGCAGATAACGAAAAACTTGAGTGTCTTAAGAATCTTCAGGATGTGCTTCAGAGGAAGTTTGAGTATGAGAGGCAGGTCGCAGACCTTCCTAGCAATCTCAAGGCTGAGGAAGAGAAGCTCATCAAAGCAAACGAAAGATGTCTTGAGCTTTCAGATAAATTCAATACCGTAAACGAAGAGGTTAAGAGCCTCTCAATCAGATATGATGATGCTACACACACCAGGGATACCTATGAGAAGCAGATGGAGTATCTGAATACGCAGAGGGAATACGAAGCCCTTTCCAAGCAGCTCGATGCCGCAAAGACACTTCAGAAGACTCTCCTCGAACAGAGGAATGCTAAGACAACTGCCCTCGATAAGCTCAGGGCCGAGCTGGAGGAGCAGGAGAGTATCTGCGACAGCTTCAAGGCTAGAGTAGATGAGGAGAAGGGCAAGGTAGAGGTTGTTCTCAATGAGATCAATAAGGAAATAGAGGTTCTTGACAGCCAGTGCAATGAAATCAGGAACAGCGTTATTTCCGATGACCTTTACTCTAAGTTCTCCAATATCGTAAAGAAGAAGAAGGGACTTGGAATCGTTCCAGTGCATGGTCAGGTATGCATGGGATGCGATAGGGTTCTCCCGATGCAGTTCGTAATCGATATGAGGCTCAAGCAGCTTGATAACGAAATAGAGTACTGCCCATACTGCTCGAGGATCATCTACTACGAGAAGCTTGATGATGAGATCGAGAAGAACTATATCTTCGAGCAGCTCGAGCCTACCAAGGCCTCCGATGGAAGCAAGGCTACTGCAATCGAGGATAATCAGTCCAAGACGGATTCCGAATCCTTCGATGAGTCGATGGAGATGGGCGGAGATTTCGAGGACTTCTGATCCAGTGCTATTTCAGGTTCTGGAAGTAATCGCTTGAAATACAGAGGAAAGTCCGGGCACCGCAGGACATAACGCCGGCTAACGGCCGGGAGCAGTAATGCTACAGAAAGTGCAACAGAAAGTATACCGCCGAAAGGTAAGGGTGAAATGGTGGTGTAAGAGACCACCGCGTATCTGGTAACAGAGACGGCATGGTAAACCTCGTTAGGTGCAAGGTCAAACAGTGGCTGGCTTGTCCGGCTATAGCCACGGGTAGGCCGCTTGAGCTTTGGAGTAATCCAAAGCCTAGATAGATGATTACATAAACAGAACTCGGCTTATCCAGGGCCTGAATTCATATATGATCCATCCTTTGCGGGATGGATTATTTTTGCCCTTCCAGAGGAAGGGCAATCATCATGAGAGGAATTCACCTACAGGTGCATCTCCATATTGCTTTCTGATATGTATCATTACCGATCCATCTTCAAGCTCTTCTTCCTTATAGATCCTGTATAGCTTACCCTCAAGACTGTGTTTGTACTTAGCGATTTCCTTATCAAGCAGAGTCTTAGCTTCTTCCTTTTCAATGTCTTCCTTCGGCAAGAAGTGAAGAATCTGCTCAAGATATGCAGCCTTTACCCTTTTCATAGCATCACCTCGTTCAATATTTGTATATCTATTTATATAATATAGATATACAATAATATTTTCGGCCTTTCGCTGTTTATAGTGGGTAAAATGTAGAGGAAGAATAAGTGTCAACTCCTATGCTAAGATAAGGAAAAACAAGCTGCATAGGAGAAACAACAATGATCGATCCCCATTTCCAGAAGGTTTTCTCATTAGCTCTAGGAATCAAGGACCCATGGTATATAAAGAGCCTGGACATGGTTCCCAGCGCTAAGAATCCCGATATCCTGGAGATGAGGGTGGAGGTTGATTTCATAGAGGGAAGCAGGTTCAGCTACAACGGTTCTGAGGAGCTGTACCCTGTCCATGACACCAGGGAGAGAGTATGGAGGCACCTTAACTTCTTCCAGTACAGGTGCTACATCCAGGCACGAGTTCCCAGGATCATGCTTCCTGATGGGAAGGTGAAGACCGTGGACGTTCCCTGGGGGCACGACCTCGGCGGATTCACCCTTATGATGGAGGGCGTCATACTCTCGCTTGTGAAGCATATGCCGGTTTCTGCCGTTGCAAGGGAGATCGGAGAACACGACACCAAGATATGGAGGGTGCTGAAATACCACGTGGAGGAGGCCCTCAAGCTCCAGGACTTCTCCGATGTCACAGGTATAGGAGTGGACGAATACAGCCACAAGGGGCACAACTACATAACTGTGTTCGTATCCCATCCGGATATAGAAACCGATGCGGAAGGGAAGCGCCATCAGGTCACAAAGCCTAGGGTTCTCTTTACCACGGAAGGAAAAGACAAGGCTGCCGTAGAACGGTTCCTCGACCATTTCAGGAAAAAGAAAGGCGAACCGGAAGCTGTGAAGGTGGCCACAAGCGACATGATACATGGCTTCAGGAATGCGATGAGAGGCTGTTTTCCCAACGCCGTGACCACCGTGGACAAGTTCCATGTCGTCTCCAACTGCGAGGATGCTCTGGACAAGGTGAGGAGGAGGGAGGCCGCCTCTGGGGAAAAGAGGAAGTCAGAGGTGCTTTCCAGGACAAAATACATCTGGCTTAAGAACGAGGAGAACCTCACCGACAAACAGAGGAAAAGGCTCGAGGAACTGCTGCAGGTGGA
>JAXFQZ010000180.1:0-15227 GCA_034178685.1 Candidatus Ornithospirochaeta sp.
GGTACAGGTTCGCAGCCGAGATCGTAAAGGCGATAAAGAAGGAATGCGGTGCTGATTTCCCTGTATCGCTCAGATACAGCGTTGTCTCTAAGACGAAGGGAATGAGGAAGGGAGCCCTGCCGGGAGAGGACTATGTGGAAGCAGGAAGGGACATGCAGGAATCAGAGAAGGCTGCAAGATTCCTCCAGGACGCAGGCTACGACATGCTCAACTGCGATAACGGGACATATGACGCATGGTACTGGGCACACCCGCCTATCTACATGCCAGAGAACTGCAACCTTGACGATGTCGCGCATATAAGGAAGTTCGTCGATATCCCTGTTGTTGCGGCCGGAAGGATGGATCCATACGTTGCCGCAGATGCGATAAGGGAAGGAAGGATCGATGGAGCAGGATTCGCACGGAGCTTCCTTGCTGACCAGGAGTGGGTCACCAAGCTCATCGAAGGAAGGCAGGATGAGATAAGGCCATGCATCCTATGCCACAACGGATGCTTCAACATGTGCCACTACAATGGAGTGCCTAATGATCAGGCCCTGTCTGACAGCCTCCACCTTGCAAGGTGCGCAGTCAATGCCGAGACAATGCAGTGGGACAAGCACTATATAAAGAAGGCATCGCAGTCAAAGAAGGTCGCTATAATCGGCGGAGGAATCGGCGGAATGGAGGCAGCAAGGGTGCTGAAGCTCAGGGGCCATGAGCCGGTTATATACGAGAAGACAGATAAGCTCGGCGGCACGTTCATTCCTGCAAGCGCTGAATCCTTCAAGGGAAAGCTCAGGGACCTTCTTGAGTGGTACAGGGGCCAGATGGAAAGGCTTGGAATCCCTGTCAGGTACAATGAGGAGGTGAAGGATCCCGATTCGATTGAATGCGATGCTCTTATCATCGCAACAGGAGCTGTGGCAAGGAAGCTTCCGGTCCCTGGGGCCGAGAAGGCAATAGAGGCATGCCAGTACCTCTCAGGGCATGATGTAGGAGAGCGCGTTGCAGTGATCGGAGGAGGACTCACTGGCTCCGAGATCGCATACGATCTTGCGCTGGAGGGAAAGCGCCCTGTGATCATAGAGATGAAGGACGATCTTGTATCGCAGAGCGGCGTATGCCTCGCGAACAGCTCATACCTGAGGGAGTACTTCGAGTGGAAGAAGGTGCCTGTATACCTTGAGACCACTGTGAAGGAGATCAAGGAAGGTGCTGTTGTCTGCAAGGCGAAGGATGGAAGGGAATTCGAGGTTGAATGCGACAGCGTGATCTCATCTGTAGGATACATCCCGGATCCTCTCAGGAGCCGCAAGGCATACCTTGTGGGCGATTGCCTCAAGGTCGGGAACCTCAGGTCTGTGATCTGGCGTGCCTATGAGATAGCTATGAGGATATGATGGCTGAGATACGGAGAGCCCTCCCCTCCGATGGGGAGGCAATCAGCCGGATATACTCATACTATGTCCTGAATACGCCTATAACATTCGAGATCACAGCCCCCGATCCGGCTGAGATGGCTCTTCGCATAGCGAATATCTCATCGCATTACCCATATCTGGCTGCAATCGAGGATGGCAGGGTCGTAGGATACTCATATGCGCATCCTCTGAATCCCAGGGAGGCATACAAAAAGAGCGTGGAGCTCTCGATATACATCGACAGGGATTACCAGGGAAGGGGAATCGGGCGCATGCTTTATTCAGATATGGAGAAAATGCTCAGGAATATGGATATAGATGCGCTTTATGCGATAATCACTTCACCTGATTCGGGTTCTGTGGCGTTTCATGAGCGCTGTGGCTTCAGGATTGTGGGGAAACTCACCGACTGCGGGGAGAAATTCGGCAGAAAATGGTCGGTTGTCTATATGGAAAAACACATCTGAGACCACTTTGACAAATTTCTTCACACATCTTCCCGAAAGCTCTCCACATTACTGACATGTTTTTCTCCATTGGCTTTTAACCTTTGTGTATCAAAAGGCCAATGGAGGACAAAATGAACAGGAAACTCACATTACTCGCAATCATGATGATTGCAGCATCGATGCTTTTCGCAGCAGGAAACGGATCTTCGGCAACGCTCTCGAAGGCATATCTCCAGGAAGACAAGACATCATCGTACCAGGCAACGAAGAGGGATATAGAGTACATCGAGACATACAGCGACGGAGCCGTCAGGAGCGAAGGGAGCATCTCTGTCTCATACACGACAAAGTACGGATATGACTACTACCGCTCAGTAGAAGGAAACAGCGAGGTACTGGCTGTGCTTGACAAGCTAAGCACAATCACGGTCCTCACCCCATTCTCCGACAGCATCATCAAGTCAAGCCCTGAATACCTCAGGACCGAGATCCTCGACGGGAAGGAAGCTCAGGTATTCGAGATCGATATCGCTCTCAATACGAGCAGCCTTGCATACGGCGATGATTCGAGAGGTGAAATCATCGGACTGGGAAGCGACAGGGAGACAGATGGATCTGCCAAGGTGTATGTCTGGCTCGAGAAGAACACTGGCGCAATACTGAGGATGGAGAGGTTCTTCGACGACCTCGATGCCCACCAGACTGTGTACTACAGCCCTGTCGATGGCCTTATGCTGCCAGCGCGCATAGAGACAGAGATCACAGAGACACGCACTATCAACACAAGGATTGCTGAGAAGACAACGATAAAGGCAACGGAGACTCTCTCAGGCTACTGGGACAACCCGCATGCTAACTGAAGCATTTTCAGGCTTGCTTGAAGGCAAGCCTTTTTCCTCATTGCGCTGTCCGCCTTTGTCTATGAAGCGGACAGCGTTTTCTGCTAGAGTATTGCCATGATAATCGATAGCCACTTCCATGCTGTCTCCATGAGGGACAGGAAAGCAGATATAGAGCTGGATGGCGTTGCCGGAATCGAGATTGGCCTTGAGCCAGGCGATTTTGAGGAGCGCATAGCGATAGTCGGAAACAGGCCAGGCATATTCATGTCATCGGGAGCGGGCCCCTGGAACCTCGGAAAGGACAGCATCGATTCCTTGATAGAGAGGCAGCTTGCGGATATTGAGGCATTCGGTGCAGATGCGATCGGAGAAGCAGGATTCGACAACCACTGGCACTATGGGAGCGAGAAGGAGCAGATGGAACTCTTCCTAAGGCAGGCAGAGATCGCATCCGAAATGGACAAGCTCCTTGTGATCCATACAAGGGAAGCCGACAGCATGCTCCTTGAGTCATTCAGGTCATCCTCCTTCAGATGCAGGGCTGTGATGCACTGCTTCGCATCCGACATCTATACAATGGAGAAAGCCCTTGATAAGGGAATCTACATATCCTTTGCAGGAAATTCGACATACAGATCCAACCAAGGCATAAGGGAGTGCGCAAGGCTTGTGCCCCTTGATAGGCTCCTTGTCGAGACCGATTCGCCATACCTATCGCCAGAGGGCATGAGGGGAAGGCCTAACAGGCCTCAGAACACAGAGATAATCCTTGATATGATTTCCACTCTGAGGTCCGTGCCGAAGGAAAAGCTGAAGGAGGCTGTGCTAGCGAACCTTAAGGCCGCTGTCGGATCTGAAGAGAGCGTAGTCAAGCGCGATCTTTCCTCTCTCTCCGTCTAAGGCCTTCTTCACAGCTTCATCCCAGAGAGGCGCAACGAAGTATGAGGTCCTGGAGCTTATCGCAGCCCTGTCGCGGAAATCGACGACGAACTTCAGATCGCTTCTCTTCATGATATCCATAGATGTCGACGGCGTGACCATAAGCACGATGGATATCCTGTTCGCATCAAGCCTCTCCTCAATTTCACCTATATTGACATCCGTGATCCTTCCCTGGTACGGGATGAGCATGATGCCGGGGAAAGCCTCCGCAAGGCTGTCTGCTATGCCTGGCGCATATGCATCGTCTTCCTGATAGAGCACCGCAAGCCCTAGCTTCTCGCCCAGTGCCAGTGCCTTCTTCCACATCTCAGTCTCATCGAGGGTGAAGAGAATGTCGAAGCCATCGATGCTGTCCGTACCATAGACAGCAGAGAGCCCATCGTAGCCTGGATTGCCTCCGGCTCCATGGAAGACAGCCAGATCTGGCGATGCCTTCCCTATTCCGCTCTCCTCTATCCTGATTGTCCTGAATGCTGTGGATACTATGGATGATGAGGGAAGCTTATCCATGTATTCCTCAGGAAAGCCTGGATTGACGAACGCAACAAGAGGACGCGTAAGCACGAATGCGGCAATGCACCCGATGAAAGCAGCAATAAATGCTATTGTCAGAGCCGTCCTTCCCTTCCTCATATGAAAAGGATAAGTATTTGCCATCTGTTTTACAAGAGATGGGAAACCCCGCGTCTGCTGATATTGACCGTTTACTCCATTATCGCTAAATTGATATCGATTTATTGTGATTAACCAATCGGAGGTAACTCAATGACAAGCTATAAGGAACTTGGTCTGGTCAACACCAGGGAAATGTTCAGAAAGGCAGTAAAGGGCGGTTACGCCATCCCTGCTTACAACTTCAACAACATGGAGCAGATGCAGGCAATCATCCAGGCATGCGTAGAGACAAAGAGCCCGGTTATCATGCAGGTATCCAAGGGTGCTAGGGACTATGCTAATATCAACATCCTCAGGAACATGGCCCGCGGTGCAACAGAGTATGCCCATGAGCTTGGATGCGATATCCCTGTAGTTCTCCATCTCGACCATGGCGATTCATTCGAGACATGCAAGGCATGCATCGACAATGGATTCTCATCGGTAATGATCGACGGTTCATCGCTTCCATATGATGAGAACGTTGCTCTCACAAAGAAGGTAGTGGAGTATGCTCACCAGTTCGATGTAACAGTCGAGGGAGAGCTCGGAGTGCTTGCTGGAATCGAGGATGAGGTATCATCTGCTGTTTCCCACTACACAAAGCCAGAGGAAGTAGAGGACTTCGTCGCAAAGACAGGCGTTGACTCGCTCGCTATCTCTGTAGGAACAAGCCACGGTGCTTATAAGTTCACACCGGAGCAGTGCACAAGGAACGAAGAAGGCATCCTCGTACCACCAGAGCTCAGGTTCGACATCCTCCACGAGATCGAGGAGAGGCTTCCAGGATTCCCGATCGTGCTCCATGGATCATCATCGGTTCCTCAGGAATACGTCAAGATGATCAACGAGCATGGCGGAAAGCTCACAGACAGCGTAGGAATCCCAGAGGAGCAGCTCAGGAAGGCTTCCCGCTCTGCTGTATGCAAGATCAACATCGACTCCGACGGAAGGCTTGCTATGACAGGCACCATCAGAAGGATCTTCGATGAGAAGCCATCTGAATTCGACCCGAGAAAGTACCTCGGACCTGCCAGGGACGCTCTCAAGGAGATGTACAAGCACAAGAACATCAACGTTCTCGGTTCCGCTGGACACGCTCTTGACTGATCCAGAAAGCCTGGCTTTTCCGCCAGGCTTTTCCTTTCAGGTCTTTGACATAACATCTAAGCTGTGATATAAGGATTAGAGTGATTTGTCACGATGATTCTTTATTGAGGAAAATAATAGGTTTTTGCCTACAAGGAGTATAATTGGCTACCAAGGATTTAAGGATCAACCGCCAGATCAGGGCACGTGAAGTGCTGGTCATCGATGAGAACGGCGTGCAGAAGGGTATCATGAGCGTCTATGACGCTTGTATTCTCGCAGAGGATGCGGGCCTCGATCTTGTAGAGGTATCCCCTAATGCAAATCCTCCGGTATGCAAGATCCTTGATTTCGGCAAATACCGTTTCGAGATGGAGAAGAAGCAGAGGGAAGCAAAGAAGAACCAGACTGTAGTCAAGATCAAGGAGATCAGGATGCAGCCTAAGATCGAGAAGCATGACCTCGAGACGAAGAGCAAGGCTATTGCCGAGTTCCTCAATGAAGGCAACAAGGTCAAGGTTTCGATCCGCTTCAGGGGACGTGAGCTTGCGCATCCAGAGCTAGGAAAGGTTGTTCTGGACAAAATACTTGAGGCTCTCACCAACCTGGGTGTATCATATAATCTTGATAAAGGTGCATTCATGGAAGGGAAGATGATGAGTATGACCGTCTCCCCTCAGAAAAGCAAATAAGCCCCGTATAGGGTTTATATATCGTAGCTTCAGGGGTTCTTGTTCCCTGCGGTGCGTAAGGAAGGTTTTATCATGCCTAAGATGAAAACAAGAAAAGCTGCTGCAAAGCGCTACAAGGTTACCGGTTCTGGCAAGGTTGCTTATAAAAAGCAGGGTCTTCGCCATATCCTCACCAAGAAGGCTGCAAAGCGCAAGAGAAATCTTCGCAAGTCAGGAATTCTTGCTGATGTCGAAGCAAAGAGAGCAAAAGAAATGCTCCCTTACGCTTAATCTAGAGGAGTAGTGAAAAATGCCAAGAGCAGTTGACGGAACAAAGCGCAAAGACAGAAGAAAGAAGATTCTCGACCAGGCTAAAGGCTTCTATGGTCGCAGAAGCACCAACAACCGCATTGCAAAGGATGCTGTTGCAAAAGCAGGACAGTATGCTTATCGCGGTAGAAAAGAGAGAAAGAGAGATTTCAGGAAGCTCTGGATCGCAAGAATCAGCGCAGCTGTACAGGCTGAGGGTCTTAACTACTCACAGTTCATGCACGGCCTGAAGCTTGCAAACATCGAGCTTAACAGAAAGGCTCTTTCCAACATGGCTATCGAGGACAAGGCTGCATTCACAGCTCTGGTCAACGAAGTCAAGAAGGTACTTGCTTAATACTCTTAGTAAGGAGGCAATATGACCGGAATCGAAAACAGCAGGCTCTTATTGCTCAGGGTTCAGAAGGCTATCGGGCTTATCAACCATCTGAGAGAGGAGAACGCAGAGCTCAGTGCACGCTTCAATCTAGTCGAGCAGCACAACAGGGAGCTTCAGGAGCTGATTGATAAAGTCAGTGCCGATCAGGCTGTTATCGAGCAGGCAATTGCCTCAGCTATCGAGGAGCTGGATGCAACATTCTCAGACCTCGATGACTTCGGGACAATGGATGCCGATGAGCTTGAGGCGGCTGAGGACTTCTCGGTCGGCGATGACGATTTCGAGGATTCGATCGAAGAGGAAAGCTTCGACGAGGATCTCTGATTGCATCCAAGTATCTTTCATAAGCCTTCCCTGCGAAGGCTTTTTTCGTGCCAGCATGCAGTGAAAAAAAACCACCTCAGATGGCTTTCAATAGCATCTATCTTATGATAACATTCACTTACGCCTATAGAGCGGCACATCTAACAGCCTCTTGGAGCAAACCACAGAACTGGGATCCGGAATAGCCTTTGCGGAATTGCTCCCGCCCCTTACGGGGTTTGCAAGGGAACAGAAAGCGGGCACCAAGGATTCCCCCCTTGAACCTAAGTTCAAGAGCAAGTAGTTGCCGTTTCTATAGGACATTTTATATTTTTGATAAGCTATGAAAGAAGAAAAACTCAGAACACTCTCCTACATCAACGTACCATCCGGGCTCAAGCTGGACCTAGGCTCCTTCAGGATCGATCCATCGATAAAGCTGCCTGTGCAGAGGCCGGAGGGCCAGAAGACGCTCAGAAGCGAGGATATAACCGTTGAGGCAATCGTATCGGGAATGCTCACTGTCATCGCATATGATGAAGCGCATCCGGCCTTCAACTATTTCAGATCGTTCGTCCTGGCTGTGGAGCCGGGGATCGCAGAGGAGCTGAATGCCGCAGCGATTGCGAAGGAGCAGCAGAAGGACTATGACTTTGCAGAGGAGCTCTTCCTTGCAGTCTACCACATCCTTCCGCAGTCAGCTTCGTGCATCAACCTCGCTACTCTCTACTCATACATGTCGGTGGATGCCGAGGAGAAGAAGAACGATGAGGATGAGGACAAGTACCTCCTGCTTGCAAAGAGAACGCTTCAGGATGGACTGAGGAGATTCGGCGAGAGCGAATCCATCCTTGCAGAGCTTTCCTCCTTCGAGGCATATATGGGGAATCTCGAGGATGCAAAGGAGTATCTTGATAGATACATGATGGTTGCAACAGAGGGTGAGAAGAAGCAGGAGATGAAGAAGCTTCTCCAGCAGATAAACCTCCAGATCGAGAATGACAACGATATAAAGGAAGCATACGATTATATAATGCTCGATAAGAGCGAGAAGGCTCTCTCCGTAATAGAGAGATTCATCTCGAATAATCCAAAGCTCTGGAATGGATACTTCATCAAGGCATGGGCATTGAGGAAGATCGGCAAGTATGATGATGCAAGGGAGTGCCTGCTTGAGTGCCTCAGGCTCGGAGAGAGCAGCAGCGATATCTACAACGAGCTCTCGATATGCGAGCTTGAGACAGGAAACAGGGATCTTGCGAAGACATATCTGGAGACTGCAGCGGACCTCGATGAAGGCAACCTTACCGTAGTCTCAAATCTTGCATACCTCTATATGATGGATAAGGAGTTCGATCAGGCAAGGGAATACCTTGAGAAAGCAAGGTACCTCTCGAAGAATGATTCGATCATAAAGTCCCTTATCGATCAGTATGAAAGCATGACAGGCGAGAAGCTCGGTGATATCATCCATGAGGAGATTGTCCACGATAAGGACACAGAGACGGAATTCGACCCTAATGATGATGGATACCAGGCAGAGCTTGCAGAGATCGCGAAGGATGACATACCGGATGGGAATGAGAGTCATGAATGCGGATGCCATCACCACGAGCATGAGGAGCACGAGTGCGGATGCCATCATGACGATGAGGAGCATGAGTGCGGATGCCATCACCATGAGCATGAGGATCATGAATGCGGATGCCACCATGACCATGAGGAGCATGAGTGCGGATGCCACCATCATGACCATGAGGGGTGCTGCCACCGCCACTGAGTAAGGAGTGAGTATGACGCTTTGTCTATCAGACAGCCCTGAGAAAACAATTGAGCTTGGAAAGGCCTTCGCATCGATGCTGGAAAAGGGCTGCGTTGTATCCCTGCGCGGATCGCTGGGTGCCGGAAAGACCGTATTCGCAAAGGGAATCGCGAAGGCATTGGGGATAGAGGAAGCGATAGTCTCCCCTACCTTCACCCTTGTACAGGAATACGATGGAAGCATGAAGATGTATCACCTGGATCTCTATAGGCTGTCAGGAGAGGATGAATTCGAGTCTATGGGAGGAGAGGAATTCCTTTATCCGGACGGAATCACTCTTATTGAATGGTCAGAGAAGATCGAGGATATGCTCCCTGAGGATACGGTGTTCGTAAGCATAACCATAGACCCCGACCAGAGAAGGAGAATAGAGATCAAAGGAGGAAGGCGTGAATACCCTATTGCTTGATACATCAACGAATGTGCTTTCCATTGCCCTCTCAACCGATTCATCATATGAGGAGAGGCTGATAAACGGCAATTTCTCGCATTCAGAGGATCTTCTATCCGAGATAAAGAGCCTTTTAGGAAGAGCCGGGCTTGAGATAAAGGACCTTGAGCTCCTGATCGTCACCAAGGGACCGGGCTCATTCACAGGCCTGAGGGTCGGGATGGCTTCAATGAAGGGCTTCTCATCCGCCCTCTCCATTCCTCTTGTGTCCGTGCCTACTCTCGATGCGATAAGGGAGGCTGTATCGGTCTACGACAAGGCAGTGGTCTCTGTGATAGACGCCAAGAAGAAGAGGTTCTACATCTCGATGCATTATGGCGAAGAGAAGATAATCGAGGACAGGGACGGGAACCCAGAGGATGTGATCGACGAGATGAGGAAATACCCGGAAGTGCTCATCACCGGACCGGATGCAATGGCATTTGCAGAGAAGGTCCTCGCTATCGATCCTTCCCTTAATGCGATTGTCGACGCCGATGCTCCAAGGAATCTCTCCAAGGCAATACTGAGGCTTGGCGAAAGGAAATACAGGCAGCAGGGAGCCGATGACATCGGAGAAGGCCCTGTTTACATAAGAAGGAGCGATGCAGAGGAAGCGCTTCTCAAGAGAATAAAGGAAGAAAGCCATGGAATGTGATGTTCTTGTAATCGGAGGAGGCCCTGCTGGCCTTTCTGCAGCTGGATATGCAGCAAGAGCAGGATATGACACAGTATGCATCGATGCCCTTGCTCCGGGCGGTCAGCTTCTATTCATAGACGAGATAGAGAACTATCCTGGGACAGGCATGACCAGCGGCTATCAGCTTGCAGAGAGCTTCGAGAGCCAGGCTGTCTCATTCGGAGTGAGGATCGAGTTCCTTGAGGCAAGGTCCATAAGGAAGAAAGATGGCCTATTCATCGTAGAGACCACTGAAGATGAGATAAGGGCAAAGGCTGTTATAGCTGCTACAGGCGCACGCCATAGGCATCTTGGGGCTGAAGGCGAAGAGGAATACCAGGCAAAGGGCGTAAGCTACTGCGCGACCTGCGATGGCCCGTTCTTCAAGGATAAGAAGGTCATCGTCGTAGGAGGCGGGGATACTGCCCTTACCGATGCGCTGTATCTTGCCAAGATGTGCAAGGAGGTTGTCCTTGTCCATAGAAGGAATGAATTCAGGGCGCAGAAGGTACTCCAGGACAGGGTGCGTGCCAACGATAGGATCACGCTCGAGCTTGGAAAGAACGTAGTGAGGATCAACGGGGACGGGAAGAAGGTGGTATCCGCTGACCTGAGCGATGGAAGCACTATAGAAGCAGACGGTGTATTCGTATTTGTCGGGATGCTGCCGAACACTGCGCTATTCGAGGGCTTTGCCGAGCTTGAGAACGGATTCATAGCCACAGACTCGATGATGAGGACAAGCGTACCGGGCCTATTCGCTGCCGGCGATGTCAGGACAACAGGATTCAGGCAGGTTGTGACAGCAGCAGGCGATGGCGCCATGGCGGCCCACAGCGCTGATGAATACATACAGAGCATTGCAAGATAGCTGCGATCTCCCTTCGGGGAGATCTCCTTTTCCTGTCTACTCCCCTATTTCTGCATGCATTTTGCTTGCGTTATGACTTTCGATATTCGATAATCTTGAATATGAACATTCTGATGGTAACCAGCGAGACAGTTCCCTTTTCAAAATCAGGGGGACTGGCTGATGTTGTAGGCGCATTGGCCTCTGCATTGGCAAAAGAAGGAAATGATGTGAAGGTCTTCATGCCTTTCTACTCATTCATAGACAGAACTGGATTCCACAAGCGATATGATATCGAAGCGGAGATGCTCTCGGGGACAGAGAAAGCAGGGATCTGCACAAGAAAGCTTGGGAAGGTGGAGTATGTGGCTTTGGACCACCCGTACTACTCAGAGAGGAAGGGAATCTACGGCGATACATCATATACCCCCTACAGCGATAACTGCCCCAGGTTCCTCTTCTTCGCGAAAGCCGCTGCATCATACATAAAGGCATCCGGCATCGATTTCGACATCGTCCATTGCCATGACTGGACAGCTGGCCTTGTGCCGTTTTACCTGAAGGAAAGCAGGATCAAGGCAAAGACCGTATTCACGATACATAATCTTGCCTACCAGGGTGATTTCTCACACTACGACGCAGTTCTTGCAGGAGACAGGTTCCCTACCTATGTCCTCTCAGGCTCAGGGGATGAGAAGCGCATCAACATGCTGAAAGCCGGACTCGAGTCAGCAGATAAGATCACGACTGTCTCCTCCACATACGCAAAGGAGATACAGACTTCTGAGCAGGGATGCGGGCTTGACTGGCTTCTCAGGCAGAGGAAGCAGGATCTCGTGGGAATCGTGAATGGCATCGATACAGCAGAGTGGAATCCGAATACCGACAAGGCATTCGAGGAGCACTTCTCAGCAAGATCGCTGAAGGGCAAGGAAAAGCTCAAGGCCCGCGTACAGGAGGAATTCGGGCTTGAGGTCAACCCAGACATCCCGCTCTTTGCGATGATCTCTAGGATTGCTGACCAGAAGGGCTTCTCCGAGCTTCTATCAGGCCACAGCCCTGCCATCGACAGGATACTGGACCTTCCTCTGCAGCTTCTGATCATAGGGACAGGAGATGGGAATTATGAGAGGATGCTAAAGGATAGAACATATACAAGACGCAATCTATCTGTTAATATCCTGTTCTCAGGAGAAAAGGCCCACAGGGTCGAAGGCGGTGCTGATTTCTTCCTCATGCCATCGAGATACGAGCCATGCGGACTGAATCAGATGTATTCCCTCAGATATGGGACACTGCCTATTGCCCACAGGACAGGAGGACTCGCAGATACGATCGTGGATCTAAGCGAAGACAGCGAAAATGGCACAGGTTTTCTTTTCACTCAGATGGAACCTGATGCTATAATCGAAAGTATCAGGAAGGCACTTGAGCTCTATAAGGACAAGGATGCTCTCCTGAAGACGAGGAAAAGGGCCATGTCTGGCGATTTCTCGTGGAAGAAATCCGCAGAGGAATACCATAAGCTATATAGTAGATTAAGGGGTTAGGAGGATAGAATGAACAAACAGAAGAAAAAAGCAATCGCAATTGTTCTTGGAGGAGGAAGAGGAACCAGGCTTTATCCTCTTACCATGGACAGATCGAAGCCTGCAGTGCCATTTGCCGGCAAATACCGCTTGGTAGACATCCCTATTTCGAACTGCATCAACAGCGGAATCAAGCAGATCTACGTCCTTACGCAGTTCAATAGCGCATCGCTTCACAACCATATCGCGAATACATACCAGTTCGACCAGTTCTCAGGCGGATTCGTAGAGATCCTCGCAGCTGAGCAGACATATGCAAGCGAAAGCTGGTACCAGGGAACAGCTGATGCTGTAAGGAAGAACCTCAAGCACTTCCATGACCAGAATGCCGACTACTACATCATTCTCTCTGGAGACCAGCTCTACAGGATGGATTTCAGCGATATGCTCGACAGGCATATCAAATCTGGCGCAGATCTCACAATCGCAGCAAAGCCTATCTCAAGGGAGCAGGCAACAGGACTGGGAATCATCGGAGCAGATGACGAGGGAATGATCAGGTCCTTCTATGAGAAGCCAGCTCCTGATATGGATATCACAGCATACAAGGTCCCAGGAAAGTGCATGGAGGAGCAGCTGCACCTCAATGTCGACAGATCCAATGAGTACCTTGCATCAATGGGTATCTACATCTTCAACGCAAAGGCAATGGAAGAGGCCCTGAACAACGACAAGACCGACTTCGGAAAGGAGATCATCCCTGAGATCATCAAGTCAAGGAAGGTAGCAGCTTACCTCTTCGCTGACTTCTGGGAGGACATCGGTACGATCAAGGCCTTCTATGAGACAAACCTCAACCTCGCTTCAGAGAAGCCAGCATTCAACTTCTACGATGAGGAGATGCCGATCTATACGCACAGAAGGCACCTGCCAGCTACAAAGGCAAACTTCTGCAACATCTCATGCTCGCTGACATCAGAGGGATCGATCATAACCAATGCATATATCGTGAACTCAATCATCGGTGTAAGAACCTTCATCGAAGCCGGTGCTTCCCTAGATGGCGTCTACTGCATGGGTGCAACGCACTATGAGACAGAGGAGCAGAAGGCTGATAACGCAAGGAAGGGCATTCCTAACATCGGTATCGGAAAGGCAACCATAATCAAGCGCGCTATCATCGACCAGAATGCGAGAATCGGTTCCAACTGCAGGATCGGTATCGACAACATCCCAAGGCCGGAAGGCGACTTCGAGATGTACTCAGTACATGACGGGATCATCGTCATCAACAAGAATGCAGTCATTCCTGACGGAACAGTCATGTGATATAATGAATCTGATTCCATTGGCCATAGCAATGACTATGGCCATTTTCATGAAAACCGAAAACCTTACGGAGGAACTATGCCCTTTTACAATTCAAACGATGGATTCTATTACGAGGATTCGAATTACACTACCCGTGTACCTGACCCTAAGCTTGGGAGCGTCCCTGTAGACGGGATTCCCAATATCCTAGTGCTTTTTGCTGGAGCCGTAGTGATATCATGCATATTGTCAGCCCTGGCTATGCCGATACTGGCAATCATACTGCTTGCAGTATTTCGTCGCATTGATGAATTCAATTCTGAGAAGATCCTGCTCTCAAGCTTCATCTTAAGCTTCATCGCTTCAATCTTCTATAACTTCCAGAGCACAATACCGCTTGCATCTTATATCGATAGTCTCAGCCATATGCTGATACTGATCGGCATATACTGCATATGCTATAGCTTCAGCGCCGATAGGAATGCTTTCTCCAATAAGGGAAGGACTATGAGGGTGCTGCTCGATATCCTTATCCTCGCATTGCCAGTAATCAATGCCTTCTGCCTGCAGATACCAGAATGGATCCTTGAATGCGCTTCCCACCAGAGCTTGCTTCCTCTGGATATAGATATGAAGGCATTGATCTACAAGGCGGTGCCTCAGGCCAGATACCTGGCTCTTTATATTGCATTCCTTATTCTGCAGGGAATCATCTCTGAAAAGGGAAATATTCTCTCAGTAATCGTTTTCTCATTGCTGTTGATCCTTCTCTCTTCCATAAGCATCTCCTACTTGCATAACCATCTGGATTTCGGATTCTTCTTCAGCATGAATCCAAAAAGCATCATACTGAAGCTCAGAATGGTCATCCTTGCATTTGCGGCAAATTCCTTCAGCAACGGGAAGATCCAAAGGGGATGCATCCTGTCAGTCCTGTATTACGTGATCGTAGCTGTTCTTCCAGGATACATGTATATTGGATTATGACAGAAAGCGCTGAAACAACCTGAAGCTTTCTCGGACAAAGGCCTGTTTCCTGCATTCTATGGGACACAGGCCTTCTTTTTGACGTATTAGCAGCCCTCTGCGACAATGCTCATGTCTGCCAATGATGCATTGAATCAAAAAAAGTACATAATACCTACTCGATGCCCATGTATCTGAATACATCTCCCCCGGCATTTCTGCCGGGGGAGATAAGTCATTCTTATTTGCAAAAAGGGGGGGGTAGCAAATAAGAAATCCAATTTCAAATTACTCGATCAGTGCACAATACAGTCACTGATTCTTATTCCACACTGTTTGAACACTACCAGAGAGTCCACCGCATTTATAAACACCAGCATCACGGCTTCCCCAACTATTATTGTTTTCAAGCGTTATATAACTGGTACCTATTGCCGTTGGATTACCATAGAAATGGCCTGATAATATCTTCAGCCGTGCTGTTGAGGTTCCAATATTGAATATTCCGGATGTATTTATACTATTATCATCGCCATTATCATCTTTTAGATTAAGCATCAAAGACAAGGAAGTGG
>JAXFQZ010000008.1:0-5217 GCA_034178685.1 Candidatus Ornithospirochaeta sp.
GTTGCTGTAGGAAGAACGCTCGGCTCTGTTGAGCCTGTTGTCGAGAATGGCACTGACTGGATCAGGCTTTCATGGGATGAGGTTGAGAATGCCACCAGGTATGTCGTCAATGTATACAACTCTCCCTCCGACTCAGTAGCAATCGGCACTGTGACTGTCATGGCAGGAAGAGACCTGGAGTACATGCTCAATGCCGATTCCGATGTGGTTGCCGGGAATACCTCAGTCCAGAATCCTCTCTCAAAGCCGTATTCCTTCTCTGTGACTCCGTACTGCAGGGAGGAAAGGGCTGATAAATCCGTTGAGAAGAGGGTAGAGGGACATTGGATCCTCCCTCCTACGGGAATAACAGCAACTAAGGCAGAGTTCAGGGACATGATCCGTGTCTCGTGGGATGCTGTTGATGGAATGAGCGGGTACAATGTATATATATGGGACAGTGCTGCGCTCTCATGGGATTTCTTCCAGTATACTTCCTCGACTAGCCTCGAGATACCTATTGATTCATCTGTAAGGAGCTCCTTCCGCTTCTCTGTGGCATCGCTTGATGAGAGCGGCAGGGAAGGAATCATGCAGAGTGCATTCGACGGTGATGAAAACGTAGGTGTCACTCTGCTCGATCCTGGCAGGATCGAAGGAGTCCAGATTGATGGCGGCGAGATTCTCAAGATCCAGTTCGATGACAATGAGTACGCAACCGGATACTGCATCAAGCCGGAGGGACAGGATGCGATCCTTATCGACAAGAGCATGATCAGCAGCTCAGGCAAGACCTATGGGGAATCAGGCTATGCAGAGCTTGTCAATGGCAGGGTAACTGTATTCATTGATAGGCCGGCAATAATCTACAATACGCTCCTGACAGTCTCCATTGAATCATACAGAGCATCGAATATAGAGAGCAACAACACATCCTATGGATACACTCTGAAGCTGATCCCTGTATCCATTAAACCCAATGAGATAGTCAATCTAGTCAATCCCATCCTTATGAATCTGATCTCTAAGGCTAACGACAAGTTCGGAGGAGACTGGTGGACCAGCACCAGCGCTGTATCGTATTCCGAGCCGGGAATGCATGCCCAGTCCTGCAGCTCCAAGGCTTGGTACGATTCCGGGAACCAGGTCAATGGCTACATAAGCTTCGATGAGATGACCAATGGCACTGTGAAGGCATCGGGCAGCTTCGGCCTCAGGAGCGATAGCGGCTATGAGTCCCTTGCTGGATACCTTGGCGTAGATCCCCTTGAGTACATCAAGGATGGGCCTGATGGGCAGAATCTTGTAAGCGTTACGCTTCCGTATGCATTGGGAAATGCGACGATCAAGTACGATAATGTCTACATCGGGCTTGATTCATCGAAGTTCAATACAGGCAATTACCAGGTCACCTACAATGGAGTCAGCTACGTAGTGCCTGCCAATACTGTCTCTGTTAACCCATTCTAAGGAGGAATGCATGAAGAAACTGCTTGTTTTCATTTTCATTTCGATCCTGCTTTCCTGCAATGCATCCATCCTTATGACAAACGGCGAGATCACCCAGCCTGGGACGGGTTCATCTTCAAGCGGGGAGCGCTCGGATTTCTCCGGATCCGCTCCAAGAAGCGTCAATGCGACGAAGTCATATTATGCTGATAGGATCATCGTCACCTGGAGCAGCGTCGAGGGTGCTGACTACTACACTATTGAGAGAGCTATGCATGATTCTCCCTCAGTTTCCGCAAATGCCGAGTGGAAGAGGCTAGATGAGACAGTGACAGAGTGCCATTACACCGATACATTCGGCTTATGCACTGGGAGATACTACTCATACAGGATAACAGCACATAGCTTCGAAGGGGAGGAAGGTGAGGTATCTGCTGCATCTACAGGCACTATTCTCTCTTCTCCTTCCACGATCTCTGTCTCGAAGGGCACAAGCTCAGCTACGATAGATATCGAATGGGAGCAGATGCCTAATGTAGAGTCCTACAGGATCTACAAATCCGATCAGATGGCGATTTCAGGACTCGATGTGGAGCACATCGCTACTGTCCAGGCTAATGACAGCGGATATAACGGGTTCTCATATTCCATCGACCAGTCAAAGGAGATGGGCAAGGAGCTTTACTTTGCAATCGAAGGCGTTGGCCCGACTGGGGAGAGGGCTGATATCAGCCTTCCTCGCTCAGGTTATACCTTCATACCAGGCGCTCCTCTTGCTCCGGAGATCGCTTCCATAACCAAGGGAGACTCCCTCGATTCCATCTCTATAAGATTCAGAAGCAACGGAAGCGGCGTTAAGTACATTGTGAAGAAGCACTTCCCTGGATCCTCAGAGAGCATCTTCTTCTCTGAGGACTATGGCAATGTGCTTCCGGAGCCTGATGCTGAGGGTTTCTATACCCTTGTCGATAGCGATGTGATGCAGAATACGGAGTACACGTATTCCGTGATCGCTTACAATGAGCTTGGATTCTCCCAGGCCTCCGTTGCAGTGGGATATCTTCTCTCACCGGTAAGGGATGCCCGCCTTGTGGCTGCAGAGAGGAACGGAAGCATCGGCTATGAGCTTGAATTCGCTATGCCTGCAGGAGGCAGCGACAGCAGCAGGAGCCTTGATTACATTTACATCATCGATGTATATGAGAAGTCCGGAGAGCTATCGGCAGACTGGTCTATCGAGACCGATGACCTCTCGTCATGCGATTTCTTCTATCCTGTATCCAGGGATGTCGATTCAGAGTCGGAAAAGAGGGAAGCCAGGTATGCCGAGATAAAAGTGAAGGCAGGCGTGAACGTCTCGCAGCCAGTGAGGACAAACCAGATAGGAGATCTGCAGCAGCCTGTTTACTCAATCACCGCTACAAGGAATGACAGGCCACTTGAAGGAGAGAGTCCTAACATCAACGGTGTCTATCCTGTGACTGTCAGATGGGAGAGCGATTACAGTGGTGAGAGGAACCTCATAAGGACGGGCTCCGATGGCAGCACAAGGACATTCAGGATAGCCAGCGGCAATGAGTTCAGGGATGACACATGCGATATCCTCGTTAAATACGACTATTGCTTCGATACTTCCGATGAGTTCGGAAGGACGCTTGGGTCGATCCAGCATGCAGAGGGCTCCTATGCATCGATCTCCGACCAGGCATTCATCGATCTTTTTGAATCCTTATCGCTGAAGCCATGGGAGAATCAGGCATATGTTCCTGCTGAGTACAGGCAGTACTGGAAGAAGAGCAGGATAGCAACCCTTGTGGGCTATGGCAATGCATCGGATCTCAATACGCAGATGAAGGCACTTGACAGCACATCAGACCATGACCACTTCAGGAATGGAGAGGTCACATACAGTGCCGCGATGGAAGGAGTAGGGGGTCAGATCTACTTCACATATAAGGACTTCGGTGAGAGCAGGTTCTTCTATATCAATGGAAACTACGAGATGCATGTCAATGCATCCGGGACAGGATCCGCAGCATCCAATACCGGAGGCTTCGATGTCCTGGGCATGTACCCCGGACACGTGGGGCTTGAAAGCATTTCCGTATCGAAGAAGGCCTTTACGGGAAGCTATACTGTAAGATATGAATATGGCTCTGGGGAAACCAGGGATTTCATGGTGGAGGCAAAATGATATCAGGAATTAGGAAAAGCATATTGCTTTTATTCTCGCTTTTGATGCTCTCTTCTTGCGATGATATTAACGCAGTGCTGTCGCTTCTGCCTAAGTTCGATGGCTCTCTTCCAAATAATATATCAGGCACCTTCGCATACTTCTCAAGCGAGGAGAATATGGATAGGGGTGAATACGATAGGGTATACCGCTTCGATAGCAGAAGCGGATCATTCACGCTCTCAGTAACGGGGGAAAACCAGAGAAGCGGGAAGTACAAGGTTGAGTACAGGACCTATGCCATCACTGAGTGCAATGGCACAATCATCCTCGCATTCGATGATGGAAGCTCTGAGAGCCTTGAATTCTACTACTATGCTACTGCTGTCGGAGGTCCTGAGTACATAAGGCTCTCTGACAGGAAGACATATTACTACTGGGGGAACTGAGCATGAGAAAGGCTATTGCGATAATGCTGCTATCGATCATTCCTCTTTCGCTCTTTGCATCCGCAGATCCAGTGAAGGTATCTGCATCCTCGCATCTTTATGCGGATACTGCGATGATCTTCGGCTTTCCTACAGTCGGTGCGACAATTGATACAGGAGTTAAGATCGATACGGTTACGATTTCCGCATATCTGAGATATGCTCACTTCTTCAGGCCCCTTGGATCTGATACTGGAAGGCTTGTTGCAGCAGAGGAGCTAGGGGAGGCAGGGCTTTCAATGAAGGTCAGGTTCTACCAGCTGGGAAGATTCAACCTTAATCTTGGAATCAATACAGGGTGGTACCAGCAGTGGATCATGCTTGCATCCAATGCAGGCACATACAACCTTGCCCATAATGGGCTGATGATACGCCCCGAATGCTCTATAGGATGGAGAGTTGCCGGAGGATGGAATGTGGAGCTTGGATTCTTCTACCAGACTCCTCTCTATCCTCAGTACGATGGATACCAGGGATGGGGAGCATTCGTGAAGCTCTTCTGATTGGCTATATCCTTCCATAGGCAAGCGTAGCAGGTTAATGGACAATTTGCCTTTTCATTGCATCAATGGTGTTGTAATTGTCCTGATAATCAATTAATATGTCTGAGATGCCAAAGTAGCTCAGGGGTAGAGCAGCTCTCTCGTAAAGAGCAGGTCGCGGGTTCGATTCCCATCTTTGGCTGTCTGACTGGCATTATTCCAGATAAATCCAAAAAAGGTCCGTTCAGGGCCTTTTTTCTTTCAAGTTTTTGAAACTTAACTGGTAATATACGTTTTTCGTATCTTCTTGTTTGTATCAGATGGTAGTGGGAATGATAAATCAGGCTCCCGTAGGAGCCTTGGATATGTAGTGAAATGCCGTCATTTCAGAAGTTCCGGAGAGAACTCAACAAGATGTCAAAAATCCTTTTCCCTTGTATAATCGAGAAAATGTTTTTTTGAACAGGAGGGAACCGCCATGAAAAAACTGGTGCTGCTTTTGGCGCTGGCGTTGTCGCTGTGTGCCTACGGCGCGCCCGCTCCGTCACAGACGCCGGCAGAGACCCCGCCCGCCAACACCCAGCCAACCGATCCATTGGAGGGCCTGACACTGCGACAGAAGGTGGGACAGTTGTTTGTTGTGCGT
>JAXFQZ010000049.1:0-6104 GCA_034178685.1 Candidatus Ornithospirochaeta sp.
CGAAGGGCTTGAGAGAGAAGTCGCTTCTTTTCTCAACACAAATGGTGGAGAGCTTCTTATTGGAGTGAACAATGATGGAACAGTATACGGCGTTGATGATGTCGATGCTGCCCAGACAAAGATTGCACAGCGTTTAGATTCAAATATAAAGCCATCCTGTCTTGGTCTCTTTGATATCCATGTAGAGCGACGTGCAGATAAGCGTATTATCAAAGTCGTTGTGTCTGCTGGATATGAGCGTCCATATTATCTTGCGAAGTACGGTATGACTCCGAAAGGCTGTTATTACCGAGTTGGCGCTTAATGCCGTAAGATGCCAGAAAGCAAGATAATGGAGCTGTATAAAAAACGTGTGCCGAGAACGATAGCGAATATAGATTCTCCAGATCAAGATCTGACATTCCAAGTACTTGAGATCTATTACAGGAATCACGGCCTGACACTAACAAATCAGTTTGCGAAGAATCTTGATTTCCTTACACCAGATGGTAAATACAACTTCGTAGCTTACCTTTTCTCTGACAACAATCATCTGACATTCAAGGTTGCCAAGTATGCTGGAACTGACAAATGTGATCTTATTGAAAGTTCTGAATATGGTTTTGGCTGCCTATTGCAGACTGCGGATAGGATTATTGATCGTCTGCATGTAGAGAACAGGACATGGACAAAGATTACACCAAAATATCGTATTGAGAGGCATATGCTTGAACCAGTTCCTGTAAGGGAAGCTGTCATCAATATGCTCGTTCATAACGATTACACCCACGGCTATACTCCTGTTGTTGAGCTCTTTTCAGACAGACTTGAGCTGACATCTCATGGTGGACTTCCGGAAGAACTATCTGAAGATATGTTCTTCAAAGGAGTCAGCAGACCACGAAACAGAGAAATAATGAGAATCTTTCATGATGTAGACATGGTTGAGCAACTCGGGTCTGGGATGAATAGAATCCTGCAGTATTATGACAAGAGTATCTTTGAAATCTATGAGGATACCATCAAGGTTGTTTTCAGGTTTGCAATGTCTGTAGATGATGCCATTCCAAATGGTGCGCAAATGACTCGCGAACAGTCCGCGATTAGTCCGCGGACTGATGAAAAGACTGCGATTAGTCCGCGGACTAATGAAATAACCCGTAAGGTTGTTTCAAAAGAAGCTGTAAAAGCAGATATTCTTTCATTTCTCCGGAATAACCCAACAGCTTCTTATCAGGAAATCAGTGATGCAGTAGGTGTTGTCAGAAGTACTGCAGGAAAATATGTGAAGGAATTGGTGGAATCTGGATTACTCAGACGAGAAGGAAATACCAGAGTCGGATACTGGAAAGTCCTCTGATACATCATCAAGTGTGAACGCACTGCGTTCAAATTTTGTTTAGCGGTTTAGGAATATTGCTCTCCCTCTACAGGATCAGAGGCCACCGTCTGTCATCTGCTGACGACTATGAAATCTTATCAAATCAATCAGACAGGATTCAGGATGATTTCGGAAAGGCGATACAGATTACGCAGGCGTCACGGACCCATCCTTTGGCCTTTTCAGTGAAACTGGGCTAGAATGTAGTGAGAGACAGCAGATGGAAAGGACATATATCGCAATAGACCTGAAATCATTCTATGCATCGGTTGAATGCAGGGACAGGGGTCTCGATCCCCTTGAGGCGAGGCTTCTTGTCGCAGATGAGTCCAGGAGCCAGAATACGATATGCCTTGCTGTCTCCCCTGCCCTCAAGGCACTGGGAATACCTGGAAGATGCCGGCTCTTCGAAGCACAGAGGCTCATTGCGAAGGCAGAGAAGGAAAGCGGAAGGAAGATAGACTTCATAATCGCAAAGCCCCATATGGCAAGATACATCGAAGTCTCAAGGAAGATATACTCGATATACCTCGATTCTGTCTCCCCTGATGATATACACAGCTACAGCATCGATGAGTGCTTCATAGATGCAACCAGCTACATGAAGCTCTACAATCTCACAGGCATGGGATTCGCAAGGCATCTGATCTCAGATGTCTACAGGGAGACAGGGATCACAGCCACAGCAGGGATCGGGGAGAACCTGTACCTTGCCAAGATCGCGATGGATATAATCGCGAAGAAGGCCAGGCCTGACCAGTATGGAGCGCGCATCGCATCCCTGAGCGTCATGGAGTACAGGAAGCTGCTATGGGACCATGAGCCGATTACCGATTTCTGGAGGATCGGATGGGGAATCGCGAACCGCCTGATGCAGATGAATATCAGGACAATGGGGGACCTGGCACGCTTCTCGATTGATAACCAGGACTGGCTTTACAGGCAGTTCGGAGTGGATGCAGAGCTCCTTGTAGACCATGCATGGGGCATCGAGACATGCACGATGGAGGATATCAAGAATTACAGAAGCTCATCCGTAAGCCTCTCCAACGGGCAGGTGCTATTCAAGAGCTATACATACCAGGAAGCGAGGGTCATCGTAAGGGAGATGACAGAATCCCTTGTACTGGAGCTTGTGGAGCGCGGCCTGAATGCATCGGCTGTAAGCGTCATGATCGGATACGATCGCGATGAGGACCCGAGACGGAATACAGCAATGGACCACTATGGAAGAAGGATGCCCGGGTACTCCAATAAGTGCATGTACATCAATCCCCCTTCCAGGCTCTTCTCATCGATAGTGCCCAAGGCGCTTGAGGCATATGACTCAGCCTGCGACAGATCACTTCACATTAGAAGGATCAATGTCACATTCCAGGACCTTGTGGAGGAGAAGGACATACAGCCAGATCTCTTCCTCACCGAGGATGACAGCGTCAGGGAGAAGGACCTTGAGGATGCTATAGTAAGGCTTCAGGGGAAATACGGGAAGAATGCACTCGTGAAGCTCACTAGCCTGGAGGAATGCTCAACGCTCATGGAAAGGAACAACATGATAGGGGGACACCACAGATGAAGCATGGCTCCATAATGGATTCAGAGCGTCCTCCATTGCCGGAAGGAAGGATCCCGATGCCACGTGAGGCAAGGGCAAAGCAGTTCTCTCCCTTTGATTCCCTCAGGGGATTCTCCGAGGAGCTCAGGACAGAGCGCGAGGAGAGGAAGCTTGAGGAGAGGAGGAATCTCTCAGAGGAGGAAGCCGCTGCCCTTGATGAGGCATTGTCCTCCCTTTGCAAGGGTGCAAGGGTATCGATTATCCATTTCGTCGAAAAAGCCGGAGGGAATGGCGTCTATGAGGAAACAGAGGGCATCTTCTCTGACATTGCCCGTGAGAGCAGCATGATCAGGATCAATACGGGACGCAGCACTCTGTGCATTCCGCTCTCCGATATTTATTCAATTAGAACACTCTGATTGCACAGCTTCGGATTATCGAATGCTTCACTATTGACATGTTAACAAGTGTTAACTATCCTTCTATCCATGACAACGAAGGAAGCAATACTCGAAAAAGCCCTGGAGCTATTCTCGGAAAGAGGCTTTGATAGCGTATCGGTCCGCGATATCTCATCAGAGCTTGGCCTTTCGGAGGCTGCGATGTACAGGCACTACAGGGGAAAGGATGCGCTGCTGGATGCGATAGTGAGGAAAGCAGAGGAAGACGACAGAAGGAAAGCGATAGAGAATGGGCTGCCCGAGGACATCGATGGCTCTACTGTGTCAGCGGAGGCGTTTCTTTCATTCTCCTCATCCATCTTCAGGTACTGGACGGAGGATAGCTTCGCCATACGCTTCAGGCGCCTTCTTACAATAGAGCAGTACAGCAATCCAAGGCTGGGGATGCTCTATGAGAACTATCTCTCATCGGGGCCGCTTGGATACACAGAGTACTGTCTGAAGAAGCTTGGAGCAGAGGATGCAGAGAGCGCTGCACTCTCGTTCTATGCATCGCTCAGGCTTCTTATGGACCTCAGCGACCATGGAATGGGAAAGGAAGAGATAGGAATAAGGCTTGATGCGATTATCAGGGAAATAAAGGAGAGAATTCATGGAATACACAAGAAGCAGGAAGTATGAGAAGGAGAGATACATCTCAAGGATGATGGGTCCAAATCCCCTGAAGCTTGCAGAGGAGCTTATGGAAGGAAACAGGATCGCGAGGGACTCATATGTGATGGACCTAGGATCAGGGGAAGGAATAACATCGCTTTTCCTGAGAAAGGAATACGGCTTCAGGGTAACAGCCGCGGATCTCTGGAGCGATGAAGGAAGAGTATCGGAATTCTTCGCCTCCGAAGGAGAAAGCTCTGATGTGCTAAGGGCAGTCCATGCGGATGCGGTCTGCCTCCCATTCAGAAAGGAGGAATTCGATGCTGTCGTTTCAGTCGATAGCTACAACTACTTCGGACGCGATGAAGGTTATCTTGATAACTGCCTTCTTCCATTCATAAGGAAGGGAGGACTGATCTACCTTGCTATAACAGCAGCAAGGAAGGATATGAGGCCGCCCTACCCCGATTGCATCATGCTCAGCTGGGACGAGGAGCAGATGGAATACATAAGGGGACCAGAGTACTGGAAAGCCATATTCTCAGCATGCAAGGGAGCAGAGCTTGAAGAGCTTTCGGTCATGGAAAGCAACGAGGAGGTATGGGCTGACTGGCTCAGGCTTGACAATCCATACGCTAAGGGAGACAAGGCGGCAATAGAAAACGGAGCGCTTGAGCACCTATGCTTTCTGAAGGCGGTCCTGAGGAAGAAGTGATCACTTCTCCTCAGCGATCCTCCTGATTTCATCCACTACCTGGACCTTCTCGCATCCAAGTGCGATTGCAAGCTCCGGGTAGAGGATGGACTCGGCTTCCCTGAAAATAAAGTTGTCGACATAGCCCTTGCCGTTCTTGATGAAGATCTCCCTGATTACAAGCATTATCGTCTCGGGCTCTCCTGAGAGAATCGCGCTCCTGTATCTGGAAGAGGCAGTCCTATCGCCCTTCGCTCTCGAGACAGGGGCCTTCACAGCCTTTCTGATCAGCTGTTCCGCTTCCTCCTTGCCTATGACTGGCCTTATCCTTCCCTCGCTGTCCACCGGGATATAGAACCGGCCATCATCCTGATAAGGGGAAAGGCAATAGTAGAGCCTATCCGGATCCCCTTTCGCGCATGCAGGGTGCCCGATTTCATCGACTCTGCATAAACCCTCGCCCTTCAGAACAACGTAATCTCCAACGGAAAACATAGTATCACCTGCTTTGATTTATAATCCCATTATACATCTAAAAAGGCCTGAAATTCCAGTGCATATCCATATATCTTATTATATAGCAATATGTTATATGATTCCAATAAGAAAAGTTTTTCAAGTTGAGGACAAGGAAGCAAAGCATTTCCTCCAGCATATCGCTCCCTTCACTGAGCATCTGCATAACCAATGGGAATCACTTCCCTCCTTCTCTTTTTCGCTCTTTGAGGATATATTGAATGCCATGGAAGAAAAGCTTCTTGGATTATCAGGCAGGATTGCCGATTCGATTCCTGCAAAGCCCGAGGACAGGGAGGAATACAAGGACCTAATGCTCTTCGAGCTTCTATCGTTCTATCTCTACTCCCTGGACAACGATAGCTTCCAGATCGCTATCAACAGCCCGCTGGTGAACCCTTTGTCGCTCTCGATAATAGACCAGAGGATGAGGGAATACTCGAAATCGAAGGACAGGAAGGAGACATTCATGAAGTATGCCTCCTATGCATATGAATGCAGGACAACAGCAGAGGATGAGTACGAGGTCAGATACCAGAGGGTGCCTGAGAGCATCAGGAACGCCCTGGAGCAGGCATTCATGGACCTGGTCTAGAAGAGAAGGCCCTGCACAGCATCGCTTCTGTACCCTTCCATCTCCTTTGAGATGAAGCGCATTATCACAGAGACGATGTACCCGATCTCGTCTTCCGTCAGATCGTGTCCCCTCATTATGCCATGTGTCTTCTCCATGCATCCCCTGCAGCATAGGGCTGTCGCATGGCACGCTATGAATACAGGGTGCCCCTTCATAGGGCACTGGCTCCCATCCCTTTCTCCCATATCATGAAGAAGGCGCTTTCTGACATAGCCGATGCACTGCGCCTCTATCTCGGCATAGCCTTTATCGAGGACGTATTGCTTGTCATTATCCTTAAGATGGAA
>JAXFQZ010000019.1:0-12999 GCA_034178685.1 Candidatus Ornithospirochaeta sp.
AGCCTCGATACCGCCTCCGGTCTGTATGAGGATGCGCTTATGAGCATCGATGCAAAGGATGCAGAGGAGCTCTCCATAGCAGCTTTCCTCGAAAGACCTGGCTCATAGAAGCCGCCGTATGCAGGGTATTCGCCCAGTGCATTGAGGAGGAACACCCTCAGACCTCCCTCGCGCACGTATATGCTGACGCTCCTTTTCCCCTCAGGTATGTGCATGCTCCTTACAGAGCTTCCATCGAAGTACCTCAGCTCATACCACATCATCATCCCCGTCTCCTCCTCGAACGGATTGGGAGACGGGAAATCGACTGTAATCAATGCATATGGCTCATATGAGCAGGATGAGAGGAGGATGAGTATAAGCAATAGGATCATACCTATTTAACAGGCTATCCTACCGATTCTGTCCTTTCCTGAGCCCTAGATAGCTCTTCCTGAAATCCATGAGGACCTTCTGGACCCTCTCGGACCTGTAGTCTGCATAGGTCCAGTCAAATGACCTGAAGCCATGGTTCTGGTACATGAGGGTCACCTCCCCATAGAGGTCGAGGCCTATGGCGATCCTATGCGCCCTGTTCTTCGTGGTTGCAAGCACGACATTCGATTCCGTAAGAGTGCCGGGATCGAGGTTTATCCTCCTGCCTCCATCCTCTGCCCACTCTGCTTCGATTCCATTTGTCACTGTCTTGATATAAGCAAGCCTATCGGGACTGATGAGGGTGCTGAATGAGATGAAGAAGCGCTCTATGCCTTCCCCCATCTCAGGTACATAGTAGTCAGTGAAGGAGAACGGGAAGGGCTCAGAGATGCTCAATATGGGACCGAATTCCTCCTCGAGCCTCTTTCTGAGCGCATCGGGAAAGCCCTTTACGGAGAGGACCCCCATAAAGAGCATTGCGTTATCGTAATCCCTTTTCTCCATATCAGAGGACCGAAGGGAAGATGCCGAGGACCCTGAATAACGAGCATGCTTCCTTCAGAAGGACGCATGCTGAATCGAAGGTCTCCCTGCTGTCTATCTGAAGCTCTACGAAGAACGTATACTCCCATGGCTTTCCCATGATCGGGCGGGACTCTAGCTTCTTCATATTGAGCTTATTGTCCGCAAGGATCTTAAGGACGTTCATCAGGGCTCCCGGCTTATCGCTCACGCAGAACGAGATAGCGGCCTTATTTATCCTGGACTGAGAGCGCAGCAGCGATGCATTCTCCTCCCTCGAGAGTATGTAGAACCTCGTGTAGTTGCTTGCATCGGTCTCTATTCCCTGCCTGATGATTTCCATTCCGTAGTGCTTTGCAGCAGGCGCTCCTGCGATTGCAGCAACGCTCCTGTCGCCTAGCTCCTTGATGTACCTTACAGCACCTGCTGTATCGAAGAACGGGATCTGCTCTGCATCCGCAAGCTCCTCTGTGAGGAATCTCCTGCACTGCGCAAGCCCCTGCGGATGGGAATATACCTTCTTTATGTCCTCTATTGAAGCGCCAGGCACTCCGATCAGGTTATGGACGATCCTGATCTGCTGGTCTCCGACGACCGTGAGCTCCGGATGTATTGCCATTAGATCGAGGTTATCGAAGATCGTGCCTCCGAGCGTATTCTCAATAGGAAGGACTGCATACCTGGCCTTTCCAGAGGAGACGGCATCGAATGTATCTGCGAATGTGTGGCATGCAAGCACCTTGACATCCTCATCGAATGACCTGCGTACGGCAAGCTCGGAGAAGGCTCCCCTCTCTCCCTGGAATGCAACCACCAGATCCTTCGGGTCCTCAGGCCTTGCCTGCTCGTCCGACATGCTGTCAGGGATGATCCTAGGTGCTTTCTCCAGGCTCTTTCCCACTACAGGGCACAGTGCCTGGATATCGCGCATGAGCTTCTCGAACTGCTCAGGATAGAGCGACTGAGCGCCATCGGAGAGAGCGCACTCCGGTGTGTTGTGCACCTCCACTACGACTCCCGATGCACCTGATGCGATCAGAGCAAGGCTCATAGGAGGTACCATGTCCCTGATTCCCGTGGCATGCGAAGGGTCCCCGATTATAGGAAGATGCGTAAGCTTCTGGACTACAGGGATGGCTGAGCAGTCCAGCGTGTTCCTCGTTGCCTTCTCATAGGTCCTTATTCCCCTCTCGCATAGCACGATCTGGTCAGTTCCCGATGACATGAGGTACTCCGCTGCCATGAGCCATTCCTCGATCGTTGCCGATATTCCCCTCTTGAGGAGAACAGGCATGCCCATCCTTCCTACTTCCTTGAGAAGCTCGAAGTTCTGCATGTTCCTCGCGCCGATCTGGAACATATCGACATAGCCTGCCATCATCTCGACATCCTTAGGGGATACGACTTCGGTTGCAATAGGCATATCGAAGGCATCGCCTGCCTTCCTCAGGAGCTTCAGACCCTCCTCTCCGAGGCCCTGGAACGAGTATGGGCTTGTCCTTGGCTTGAATGCGCCTCCGCGGAGAATCACTGCTCCAGCTTCCCTGACCTTCTCTGCTATTGTCATGATCTGGTCATAGCTCTCGACAGCGCATGGCCCTGCGATCACGCACACCCTGTTTCCGCCGATCTTTATGTTCTTGACAGATACGATCGTATCTTCCTTCTTGAGCTCCCTGGATGCAAGCTTGTAGGGCTTGGAGATCGGGACTACGGAGCTTACGCCAGGCAGCAGCTCCACTGCTCTTGGATCGATATGGACAGTACCTACAGCTCCGAGGATGGTATCCTCCTTGCCGACTATTTCCTTTACAATGAAGCCTTTTTGCTTTAAAAAGGACTTTACGTTATCTTTATCGTGGGATGAAATGCCCTGCTTTAGGATGACAATCATAGATGAAACGCTATCTCTTTATCAGGGATTGGTCAACAGAGGCGACAATGGATGAAATATATTTCGACAATATCTTTTCCTTGTTCTCAAAAGCTTTGGAAGACAAGGGAATGCCGCTGCCATCTGTAAGCACGATATCCGCAGAGGACTCATCCCCGTACAGGGTGCTTGTCTCGACGATAATAAGCCTCAGGACGAAGGACAGCGTCACTCTATCTGCATCCAGAGCCCTGTTCAGGAAGGCTCCTGACGTGTTCGCGCTTGCGTCTATGGATGCTGAGGATATAGGGGAGACGATCAAACCTGCAGGGTTCTACAGGAGAAAGGGAGAGCAGCTCAAGAGGATAGCAGGAATCCTGATAGAGGAATACGGCGGAGAGGTCCCGGATGATATGGAGAGGCTTCTCTCTCTTCCCGGAGTGGGCCTGAAGACAGCATCCCTTGTCCTTAACCTCGGCTTCGGCATAGATGCGATATGCGTGGACTGCCATGTGCACCAGATAGCAAACAGGATAGGCTGGGTCTCTGCCTCGACGCCTGAGGAGACAGAGAAAGAACTGAGGGGAATCCTTCCCCGCAGGTTCTGGATTCCCCTCAATGAGCTCTTGGTGAGCTACGGGCAGAAGATATGCACGCCCGTATCCCCTTTCTGCTCGCAGTGCCCTATTTCCGGCGAATGCCCGAAGATAGGAGTCGAACGCTCAAGGTGATCACTTCGCAGCCTTTGCGACCTTCTTCATAGCCGGCATAGCGACCTTTGCGATCGATGCGAGGATCAGAAGATGGTAGATGAAGGTCTCTGCCCATGTGAACCACTCATTGCCCTTGACTCCGCTGAGTCCTTCAACGAAGTCTGCGAATACGATGACGACGACCCATACAGCAAGGACGATGAGCATTGAAGCGGTTGTGAATGACTTCTTGATCCCGCTGAGGAATATAGTTGCGACAAGAAGAATGCCGGCAAGGAGAATGACGATGCCGAGGATGATGTTGGCAACCTCATTGTCGATTGCGCTGTAAAGCGCATTTCCCCCGAAATCGCCGATTCCCTGTATTCCGATGCATACGAACAGTATTCCGACAAGCACTCTCATCACGATATCGCCAATAGCCTTTGCACTAGTAGCCATAATTGCCTCCTGTTAATTATCATTACTGTTATGATAAAGCTTTTGGTCTTCTTGGGAAATCCCGGAAATGAGTATAGCAGGACAAGGCACAACGCAGGCTTCATGCTCTGCGATCATCTCTATCCATATGCATCCTACCAGTCCAAGTTCCACTCACTCTATGCATCGGAGAAAGGAATGAGGATCCTGAAGCCCCTGACATACATGAACAACTCGGGCATACCTGTATCTGAGGCAGCCTCGTTCTTCAGGATAAAGCCGGAGGAGATAATGGTCATCCACGACGACCTCGAGCTTCCCCTTGGCAAGGCACGCATGCAGAAGGGAGGAGGGCTGCAGGGCCACAATGGGCTGAGAAGCATCAAGGAGCGCCTGGGCTCCGATGCGTTCATGAGGCTGAGGATAGGAATAGGAAGGCCTAAGCACAACGATGTGGCTCTATATGTGCTGAGCCCCTTCCAGAAGGATGAGATGATACTGCTCGACCAGCTCTTCTCGAAGCTTTCTCCTGAGATGCTGAATACCGGGAAAGAATGCGAAATAACCGCAATTTGATAGTTTTCCTGAAATATTTCAAGCTTGTATTATGTATTGGCATTGTACATATGCTAAGATAATCGAAGACTAATTATTCCAAAGAGGTTATCGATGAATCGCGATTTCAGAATTGCAGATATCACAAGAAAGGAAATCAAAGTCACAGAACCGCTATTCGCTACAGAGAACGGGAAGGAATCCTATTACAGGGAAGCTTCCCAGGTTGCCTATTCATATAACGAGGAAATCAAGAAGAGCGGAGACACATCGCGCTCATTCGTCTCTCCGGGAAAGCTCAATGCTGTCGCAGTGCTCCATCTGATCTACCAGACGGTGCTTACATCAAAGCTCAGCTACGGGAATGAGGACTTCTTCTCAAGGAGGATCGTCACTGTATACTCAAGCCCGGAGCTCTCATCCTCCCTTTCCTTCTTCTCCGCACAGTTCCCTTCCCCGCTTCTCGAAAAGCAGAATCCTGACAGCGCAACAAGGATCATCGAGAGCATGAGGGGCTTCTTCATCCATCAGGTGATGATGGCTAACTCTGCCCTCGTCAAGGCAGCAAAGCCATTCGTATCCCCAGACCAGCTAGCATACCCATCTGAGCTCAAGGCGCTATCGAGCGTGCTCTCAAGCTACGAGAAGGATGATTTCAGGGATGGAAAGCCCAATACAGACGACCTATTCACTTTCATGACGCTGCCGGCAAGGCTCTTTCCCGATTCGCTTGAGGATCAGATCAGGTATATCACGAGGGAATGGGCGGAATTCCTTCCAGAGACCCTCCGCGTCATGCTGCGCCTCACGATGGACTACATCAGGGAGGAGGAGAAGGACAGAAGCGGCAATGGCGGCGGACCTGGCGAGACCCATGTAATCGACTACTCGAGCTTCGAGCAGAACGAGTACGAGGCCTTCTCAGATGACTCTAACTGGATGCCTAAGGTCGTGATGATGGCAAAGAGCACCCTCGTATGGCTCGATCAGCTCAGCAAGGAGTACAAGAGGCCGATCACAACGCTGGACCAGATACCGGACCGTGAGCTCGACCTGCTTGCCGAAAGAGGCTTCACAGCTCTCTGGCTCATAGGGCTCTGGGAGAGAAGCGATGCATCTAGGAAGATCAAGAACCTATGCGGGAACCCTGAGGCGGAGGCTTCAGCATACTCGCTGAAGGATTATGAGATATCGGCATCGATCGGAGGCTGGCAGGCTGTCGAGAACCTCAGGAGAAGATGCTCCCAGAGGGGAATCAGGCTTGCTTCCGATATGGTCCCGAACCATACTGGAATCGATGGCAACTGGGTATATGAGCACCCTGACTACTTCATCAGCCAGGACTGGTCCCCGTTCCCGTCATACACTTACAACGGCCCTGATCTCTCAAGCAATCCCGACTTCGAGTTAAAGCTCGAGGACCATTACTACAACAGGACAGACGCTGCTGTGACATTCAGGCTCACAGATAAGAGGAACGGGATCACAAGATACATCTTCCATGGAAACGATGGAACATCGATGCCCTGGAACGATACAGCCCAGCTCGATTACCTCAATCAAGAGACAAGGGAAGCTGTCATACAGAAGATAATCCATGTCGCAAGGAACTTCCCTATCATAAGGTTCGATGCCGCGATGACTCTCGCAAAGAGGCATATCCAGAGGCTATGGTACCCGAAGCCGGGACAGGGCGGGGACATCGCAGGAAGGACAAGCCACGCAATGAGCGAGGAGGAGTTCAACAGGAGGATCCCGCAGGAGTTCTGGAGGGAGGTCGTTGACAGGATCGCAAAGGAAGTCCCTGATACCCTTCTTCTTGCAGAGGCCTTCTGGATGATGGAAGGCTACTTCGTCAGGACCCTTGGGATGCACAGGGTATACAACAGCGCATTCATGAACATGCTCAAGAACCAGGAGAACGAAAAATACAGGCTGTCTATAAAGAACACGCTTGTATTCGAGCCTGAGATCCTCAAGAGATACGTCAACTTCATGAACAACCCTGATGAGGATACGGCTATCGCTCAGTTCGGAGACGGAGACAGGTACTTCGCTATATGCACTCTCCTTGCGACGCTCCCGGGACTTCCGATGGTAGGACATGGCCAGATCGAGGGCTACAGGGAGAAATACGGCATGGAGTACAGGAAGGCCTACTTCGATGAGCGCCCGAACGATTACCTTGTCTCAGAGCACTACAGGAGGATCTTCCCTCTCTTCAGGAAGAGGTACCTCTTCTCCGGAGTCGAGTGCTTCCAGCTCTATGATTTCATGAATGGCTCCAGGACTGAGGAATCGGTATATGCATTCGTCAACGGAGCTGGCAAGGAAAGGACCCTTGTGCTTGTGAACAACCAGTATGAGAGAGTATCCGGATCGATCAACGCATCTGCTCCTAAGCTCAGGAAGGCCGGTGATGACAGGAGCACTGTGACAACGAAGATCGCAGAGAGCCTGAACCTCACGTTCGGAGGCAGGAGCTATATGCTTATGGACTGCTTCTCCGATGGGCTTACGTACATCGTCCCATCCATCCAGGTCTTCGAGGAAGGTCTTTCATTCTCACTCAACGGATATGAGGCAAAGGTCTTCTGGAACATAAGGGAAGTAGAGGACAATGATGGAAGCTACGAGAAGCTCTACAGCGAGTACGGCAGGAACGGAATAAGGAATATATCGAAGGCAGTTGCGATGCTGAGGATCCTTCCTGTCCATAAGGCGATGAGGAAGCTCAGGAACAAGAATACGATGGCCCTGATCGAGAGAATCGTCAACGGAAAGGCATCCAGGGAAGATGAGAGGATGCTGATGCTGATAGTGGCTGAGTACAATGAGATGATTCCTGAGGTATACGATGAGCTTGAGGAGACAGGGAAGAACCAGATCGGAGACAGGCCTGTTCCTCTGAAGCCTGCAGCGATCTCTTCCTTCATCAGGAAGATATCCCAGGTATTCTCATCGAAGAAGTCAAAGGCAATGCCTGCATGGGCCAGCCTCGACAATTCGATCGCAACCGTGATATCGCAGTCCCTTGTTCTTGCGCCGTTTGCTTCAGGAATGAGCATCAGGGGAGCAATGGAGGAAGGAGACAGGCTTCTCCTGGATCTGCTGTATTCGGATCTTGCATCCTCGATAGGCTTCAGCGATAGCGATTCAAGGGTCATCACGCATCAGGCAGCCCTGCTTCTCGTAGCTGCAAGCAGCTTCGATGAGAGCGCTGAGGACAGCCTTGGGATTTTCACTCCGATCGCAAATGACGCAGGAGTGATGAACCTCACAAGGTGCAATGAGTACCAGGGCGAGATCTGGTACAACAAGGAGGAGATGCAGAAGGCGATCCTTCTCTCCGCCCTTTCCATCGCAGCAAGCGGCAGGATAAAGGACTTCGATGCCGATCGATATGCCAGCGAGCTGCTTGAAAAGGAAATAGAGAGCGGATACAGGCTTACGGTCCTCCTTTCCAGGAAATGAAGCAACATTGACGGAAAACCCTATGTAATATACTCTTAAGCATAGGGTTTTCCATTTCAGGATACCTAATAAGGAGGAGCTTCAGGCTTCGATAAAGAATGAAAACATGGATCACATACATTGCCGCCCTTCTGATGGGCCTGGCTACAACACTGCTTCTTGGAGATCTTTCCCTGACTTCATCGGTCCTTTCAGCCATCTCAGGGTTCCTGATCAGTCTTTCAGCCTTTGTATTCATCCCTGTGATCGCCATCTCATTCAGCGCAGGCATCGCATCGCTCAGGAAGGATAGGGAGAATGCAAGGTCATTCGGCCTGAATGTGCTCTGGGCTGTGGTGACAACAGCTGTCCTTTCCCTTCTTGCAGCCGTCCTTTACCATTTCCTCCCTGTATCGTTCCCTGTGACAAGCACGGCAGGAGGCAGCATAAGCTCCGTAAGCTCATTCGTATCGTACTCCGGGCAGAACGCACTATCGATGCTCTATCCTGTAAATCCATTCATGACGCTGGCAACGACATCGTACTACATACTTCCGATTGTCATCGTATGCTGGATCTTCGGCCTATCCCTCAATCCATCGTCCGACGTGATCAGGCCTGCATACACAGTGATGAACTCATTCTCAGAGGTAATGTACAGGATCACAAGGACCATAACGGTATTCGGATACCTGATCGTCTTCTTCTGCTCAGCAGACCTCTTCACAACGCTGTACCAAGAGAAGACAGTGATCGCCGCTCCTCTCTTCCCTCTCTATCTTGCAGCTGGAACAGGAGCCCTTGTTCTTGTGGTTCTCCCGCTTCTATTTGCATTCTTCACAGGATTCAGGAGAAACCCATACCGCCTGATCTATAGATCGATCTCTGCAATGGCAATCGCCCTTGTGACAGGCAATACGATGGCATCAGGGCCTGTGGAGGTATCTGTCGCAAGGCAGAACATGGGAATACAGAAGAGGATCTCATCGACATCCGTGATCGTCTCGAAGATCATAGCAAAGGGCGGCACTGCCTTCGTAGCATCATACACGCTTCTATCGCTGATCCAGGCAACGTCGGGAAACGCTCTTTCATTCACGGTTGCCCTTGCTGTATCTGCTGCAACTGCGCTTGCATCCTTCGCTTCCTCAATCGCCGTCGGATACGAATCGGTAGTAGTGGCGACTCTTGCGATCAAGCTGCTGGGAATAGAGCTCTACGGCGCAGAGGTCGCATTGGTGGCTTTCATTCCTCTTCTCAATGGAATATCGACGATGCTCGATTCGCTTATTTCGATAATGAGCGCGGATATCGTCTCCGTATCAATCGGTACTGGCGCAAAGGTAGTCTATAGGGATTCGCTATGAGCAGGAAGAAGGCCGGATCGATACTAATCCTGCTTCTTGAAATCATCCTATCGCTTGGATTCCTGTCGCTGATAGTACAGATATGCATCTATACATACACCAGCGAGCGATGGAAGGATGCGATCATCGCTTTGACTCCGCAGGCCATCATCCTTATTTCTGCCATAGTATCGCAGATCATACTCGTTGCAAGGCATAGGGCGCTCTCCCAGGAAGGGAACCTGATTCCGATCCTGTTCCTGTTCATCATACTGCAGAACATAACATTGCTCCCTATTTTCTACCAGGTGACAGGATGGATGATCCTTCCGCCTGCCGCGATCCTTGCACTAGGGCGCTTCTCGATACTGACTGCAGCGGTTCTCTTCGTATTCAGCTCCATCCTCTACTATGGAACCAATATGTCGAGGATATGGCTTTATATTGCATTCTCAATCGGATGCTGCGCATTCATATCCATCATCATTCCTTCGAATACGAACATATGGGTATCGAAGATATCGATCAGCACATCATATGATGCCTATCTGCATATCGCTGTGATCATGCTGCTGGCTGCAGGAGCCCTCACATATCTGGTAGCCACCATCAAGGACAGGGCAACGCATAAAATAACAAGGGCTCTCTCTTTCATCCTCCTGATGGCAGGAAACTATATATCGCTTGCTGCAAGCATAGTGCCTGCTGCGATCTCATCGGTCCTCTTCATTGCAGGAACCGTGCTTCTTGTCACATCAAGCAAGGATACATTCTGATCCATTGCTGCTCTAGCTGAAACAGCAATCAATCAGCTGAATCTCCATATTCGATAGTTTTGTTTACAAAATTTAATATTATTGTTATAATTGTAAACAAGGAGAAATCGAAAGGACATGCAGGACGCATTTGCTGACAGACTTAGGAATGCAAGGATCATGAAAGGCTTTTCCATGGATGAGCTTGTGAATGAAATGAATCATGCTGTCACTAAGACTGCAATCATGAAATACGAAAAAGGCATCATGAAGCCAAACAGCAGCATACTGATATCCCTTTCCAAGGCTCTTGATCAGCCTCTAGACTATTTCTTCAGGCCATTCTCATTCCATGTTGAATCAATCAGATTCAGAAAAAGAAGCCATCTTTCAGCGAAGACAGAGAATGCAATAAGGGAAAAAGTCTGTGACATGATCGAGAGATATGTATGCATTGAGGAAATATGCAATGATTTCATTCAGTTCATACCTCCTGAATACAAGGATATTTCATGCGAAGAACAAGTCAGGGCAGTTGCTTTGGACCTAAGGAAAAAATGGGATCTTGGCAATGATGGGATAATAAATGTGATAGAGCTTCTGGAAAATCATGGTATAAAGGTGATTGAGATTGAGGCTTCCTCGGATTTTGATGGACTGAGCTCAATGGTAAACGATTACATCCCAGTGATTGTCCTGAATACTGGAAAGTGCCCGGAAAGAAAACGTTTTACTGCTCTGCATGAATTAGGTCATCTTCTATTGTCTTTTGCTCCAGGAATTTCCTCAAAGACCGAAGAAAGCCTTTGTCATTGCTTTGCAAGCGAAATGCTGCTGCCTGAAAGCGTATTCAGAAAGGAAATAGGTGAAAAACGCAATAATATATCGTATCCGGAACTGGAATCTCTCCAATCAGGCTATGGCATTTCATGCGAAGCTCTGATGCATAAGGCTTGCAGATATGGGATAATAAGCGTACAGCGCTACAGGAGTTTCTGCATTCAGAAAAACAGCAATCAGATCCTGAAGAGAGCAATTGAAAAGACGCTTTTCCCTCCTGAGGAAAGCCATAGGTTTTCCTCCCTGGTATACAGGGCATTATGCAACGACTTGATCACTGTCTCAAAAGCAGCATCTCTGCTCAATAAGACTGCTAATGAGGTAAGGGAGCAAGCTGCAATAATATGAATCATGGGGCAAATCATAGTAAGTGATGCTAATATTCTATTCGATCTTCTTTCAGTAGACTTGATGGATGAATTCTTCCTATTGCCTTTTGATATTGCAACTACTGATTTTGTTATTCATGAAATCCAGAAACCAGAACAGCTAAGAATAATCAACCAGTACATTGGCATAAGAAAACTGCAGATTGCATCATTCGATTCAGATGAATTGGATAAGATACTATCAATATATTCCAATAACAATAGCAATACATCCATTACTGACTGCTCTGTCTGGTATTATGCCAAGAAAACAGGAGGCCTCCTTCTTACGGGAGATAAGAAACTAAGAAAGTCTGCAGAGAAAGATAGAGTAAGGGTATCAGGAATACTCTTCATTTTTGACTCCCTCATAGAATATGGGATTCTTGATAAAGCAGAATGCGCCCATAGGCTGATGCAATTGATGATTATCAACAAAAGGATGCCAATCAGTGAGTGCGAAACCAGAATCCGTCGATGGAGCTGAATTGATAGTCAAAGAAGAACTGATTTAATCATACTGTACATAGATCAAAAAATGGCCTACCCATAAGGTAAGCCATCCATTCTGATCCATTAACTCGATCAGTTAAGGCTGATGATGCTCTTGTCGTAATCTGCAGGAGGAACGAATCCAAGCAGCTCCATGCATGTTGCTGGAATCGATGAGATCCCAAGTCCTTCATTGAGCGTCTTCGAATACTCTCCCTAGTACTCTGGATCGTAGATGATGCATGGCACAGGGTTGAGTGAGTGCGATGTCTTCGACTTCGGTTCCCCATTTGCCTTTGTCTTCACGGAGCCATCCTTTCCATGCTCGTACATATCATCGGCATTGCCGTGGTCAGCTGTGATCACCATAACGCCGCCAGCCTTCTCGACAGCATCCTTGATCCTTCCGATCTGGAGATCCATAGCCTCCATCGAGCATACTACTGCTTCGAATACGCCTGTGTGTCCGACCATATCGCCATTAGGGAAGTTGAGCTTGATGAAATCCCACTTGCCGCTTCCGATTTCCTCGATGACCCTGTCTGCGATATCAGCGCACTTCATCCATGGCCTCTGCTCGAATGGTACCTTATCGGAAGGAATCTCCACGTATGTCTCGAGATTCTCATCGAACTTACCTGACTTGTTTCCATTGAAGAAGTATGTGACGTGTCCGAACTTCTGCGTCTCCGAGATCGAGAACTGCTTCACACCCGATGCGCAGAGATACTCTGCAAGGGTCCTGTCGATTGCAGGAGGATTGACAAGGTACTGTCTCGGGATATGCAGATCACCATCGTACTCCATCATTCCCGCATACTCTACCTTAGGCCATCTCTTCCTGTCGAACTCGCTGAAGTCAGCCTCATCGAATGCCCTTGAGATCTCGATTGCCCTATCGCCTCTGAAATTGAAGAGGATCACTGAGTCTCCATCCTCGATCGTTCCTACAGGCTTTCCGTTCTCAGCGATGACGAATGGAGGAAGATCCTGGTCGATCGCTCCTGTCTCTTTCCTGAGAGTCTCGATGGCCTCATGGGCGGAAGCGAAATACCTGCCCTCTCCAAGGACATGGGTCTCCCAGCCCTTTCTTACCATATCCCAGTTGGCGTTGTAGCGGTCCATGGTGATGACCATCCTTCCGCCGCCTGATGCGATCCTTGCATCGAATGTGCCATCTGCTGAAAGCTCCTTAAGGAAATCGCAGAATGGATCGAAGTAATCGAGTGCTGACATCTCGCCTAC
>JAXFQZ010000101.1:0-9816 GCA_034178685.1 Candidatus Ornithospirochaeta sp.
ACGCTCTTTCCTGTTCCAGGGCCTCCCTCGACTATGAAGACATGCTTTCTGTCATCAAGGCGCGCTCGCTTCACATAGGCCATGATATCCTCGAAGAACACCTTCTGATCATCAAGGAGGACAAACTCCCTGCTGCCCCTGAGCATGCTGCCAACAGCATCCTGAAGCGACTTGGATGGCCTGAGCCTGCCGTTGTCGATCGCATCCATCAGATTCCTGCTATCGGGAGAGGATACGCAGGAGACTATGAACGACCTGAGGCGCTCTGATTCATCGGAGAAGAAGAGAGGTGCCTTGCGGATTTCAGGGAACAGGCTGCTATCGTTTATTTTGTCGCCTTCCAGGAATACGTAGTTATGGAGGTAGGCGCAGGGAAAGAGCGATATCCTCCCATCCTCTACAGCCTCGTTGTAGTTCTCAAGCGTGACAGCATAGGACCATGCCTGATAGGAAGGATGCGCAACCATCCTATTCCCTCCTGCAAGGTAGGTGCTCAGAAGCCTCCTGTCCTCGATGACTTCTGCCTCCTGCCACTGCTTGAGCTCGACAATCACTACATTGTCCCTTCCGGAGGCATCCTGACCTGCGATAATGAAGTCGATGCGATGCCCGCTGTTCGGCAGCCTGTACTCGATGCAGACTGCAGCTTCATCATGGATCATAGGGGTATCCACAGTCTTTGCCATGTACCTGAGCGAGTTCGCCCAGCTCCTTATCTCATTGGAATTGGCCTTCCCTATATGCTTCTCGTACTCTTCCCTGACTCTATCTGCGATAATTCCCCTGACAGCATCCTGGATGAATCCTGCCTTCGTCGACCTGTATATGATCATGCTTTCCCCTCTACCGGATGATAGCACGGATTGCAGCAGACGGGACAGCGCAAGCATAGCTCTCTATTTCAGGAGAAGAGAAAACAGCGGAAAACCATCATCTTCCATCTTCACCTTTTTCATCTATTTCTCTATATTGTTCTGCAAAACCCAAAGGAGAACCAAAATGGCAACCTACTGCTCAGAGCCATCGCGCACATTCAGCGAGTACCTGCTGATTCCTGGCTATTCGGATGCATCATGCATTCCCTCGAACGTATCCCTTCGCACTCCCCTTGTGAAATTCAGGAAGGGAGAGGAGGAATGCCCTATATCGCTGAACATACCTCTTGTATCGGCAATAATGCAGTCCGTATCAGGGGTGAGGATGGCAGAGGCCCTCGCAAGGGAGGGCGGCATAAGCTTCATCTATGGCTCGCAGTCAGCGGATGACGAGGCAAGGATGGTAAGGGAGGTAAAGGCCTTCAAGGCAGGATTCGTCAAGAGCGACTCCAACATAAAGCCCACAGACACCCTTGGCGATATCATCGCGCTCAAGGAGAGAACAGGGCACTCCACTGTCGCTGTCACTGATGACGGAACAGGAAGCGGAAAGCTCCTGGGAATAGTCGGAAGCAGGGATTACAGGATCTCAAGAATGAGCATGGATACTCCTGTCTCATCCTTCATGACGCCTCTTGAGCGCCTCGTCTACGCCAAGTGGCCTATTACGCTCACGGAAGCGAATGACATAATCTGGGACAATAAGCTGAATGCCCTCCCCATAACAGACGATGACGGTTATCTTCTCTTCTTCGTATTCCGCAAGGACTACGATGCCCATAAGGAGAATCCGATGGAGCTCCTCGATAGGGAAAAGAGATACATGGTAGGAGCCGGAATCAACACGCGCGACTATGAGGAGAGAGTCCCCAAGCTCGTAGAGGCAGGTGCTGATGTGCTATGCATAGACTCCTCAGAGGGCTTCTCGGAGTGGCAGAAGAGAACGCTTTCCTGGATCAGGGAGAAATACGGCGACAAGGTCAAGGTGGGAGCCGGGAACGTTGTTGACAAGGCTGGATTCCGCTTTCTGGCAGAGTGCGGCGCTGACTTCGTGAAGGTAGGAATCGGAGGAGGCTCGATCTGCATCACAAGAGAGACAAAGGGAATCGGAAGAGGCCAGGCCACTGCATTGATCGATGTCGCCGAGGAGAGGGACAGATACTTCAGGGAGACCGGCATATACGTCCCGATATGCTCTGACGGAGGACTTGTATACGATTACCACATGACGCTTGCGCTTGCGATGGGAGCCGATTTCCTGATGCTGGGAAGGTACTTCGCCCGCTTCGATGAATCGCCTACCGAGAGGATCAACCTCAATGGAAGCTATGTGAAGGAATACTGGGGAGAGGGAAGCGCAAGGGCCAGGAACTGGATGCGCTATGACCTGGGAGGTGACAGGAAGCTGAGCTTCGTAGAGGGCGTTGACTCATACGTGCCATATGCAGGCCCCCTGAGGGACAACGTGAGGATGAGCATGAGCAAGATAAAGTCCACGATGTGCAACTGCGGAGCTATCACGATCCCGGATTTCCAGAATAAGGCCGTGCTTACCCTCGTGAGCGCAACAAGCATAACGGAAGGAGGCGCGCATGACGTCATCCTCAAGGATGGCAACCAGCAGATAAAGTAAGCAATGGGATGTCTCCAAGGACGGAGATACAGCAAAGCAATGCGGAGATGATAGCGGATGCAAGCCAGCATCCGCTATTCATTAGATAACACTTATATTAAGTTATTATATTATAATAATTAAGATAATCACTTCAAAATGCTTTTGAACTAATAGTTCAATACAACTTCAAAACAACTTCAATTGCTTCAATCATGATATGACAATGTTCTTTCTATCAGACATGAATTGCCTAGGCCTTCTGGATGTCTCAACAAGCAGTCCTTCATCAACAAGAGGATCGATGATACTCCTTGATAGGTATGAAGAGACGGAAACGCCAAGGTATTCTGCTATTTCCTTTATGCTGTGTCTTGAATAATAGCAGAATCCGAGAATCTTCTGCTCATTCTCATTAAGGTATCGCGTAAGGCACCTGACATCAGGAACAACGGTACCGATTTCCTGAACTCCCTTGCGGTAAAGGAGATTCGGAAGCGTTATAGTGAAGCTGCTTGCATCGCTATCGATAAATGGCATATGGGAATCATCGGCTGCAGCATAATCATCGGAAATCTTCCCAAAGCCAGTGCCAAGCCCCTGGACAAGGCCAAGGACCATCAGCGTATCGGCAATGACCCTGTTTCTGTGTCTAGGCCTGATGACTGCAATTTCCTTATCCTTGCGTAACGATGATACACCTGGCAATGAGCCAGGGGAAGAGATCTCCAGGCGGTCAGGAAAGAGGCTTACCTGAATCTGGGTTCCACTCATCCAGTAATTCCTGTGGGCATAGGCATTGGCGATTGCTTCCAGAACGGATCTCTCTGGATATGAGAACACCCTCAGCTCTCCATTATCCGTCTTTCTTAGCCCTGCTGGGGACAAGGACATAACAGCATCCTTGGCTTCAAGTATCATCCGGTGTATCGGCCCCTTCATGCGCCTCACGTAATCCAGCTCGCTGCTGCCTTTATCAAATCCGGGATACTTGACTATGCTGATGCTTGTCAGGTCGCTATCAGCATTATCTGCAAAGAGCAGGGCTCCTCTGCTGAGAAAGCCTTTCTCATCCATGAATCCCTTAAGGATGAGCGTATTCTCAGAAAGGGCCTCTCCTCTGTTCCGATGATACAGTTCCCTCATATCCGTAAAGCCGGATTCCATGTACTTCCTGTCCGTCATGAACTGATCGAAGCTGACATCTTCGCTTTCCATCACAAGCTGTCTGATTTCATCCGATGATGCTATATTTGTCTCTCCGAACCTTCTTATGAATGTAAATGATGCACCTCTATCCTTCACGAAGACAGGAAGGAAGGGAGAATGGCTTACTGCTACCTCAAGAAGGATATTATGATCCTTCCACGCCATGACATGCTTCCTCACCTCGGGATGTATCACAGGATCGAATCTGTTCCTGATTTCCTGATTGAGCATAAGAATCTGCCTGTCTGCCGTATTGCTGTCCAAAGCAACAATCCTGTGCGTCTTATTCTCAACACCGACGAAAAGCCTTCCGCCCTCCCCATTGGCAAAGGCGGCAATTGTCTTAAGCCAATCCATCTCAAGGCTATTGCCATTCTTGTCCTTGCCTTTTGTGAGTATGCCTTTGAATTCGATCTTCTCATCTTCCATGCATACATCCGGAAACAGCTCTTCTATGGTCATATCATGCTCCTGTAAGCATATACTACCATACTTCAAAATGATTTTGAACTAATAGTTCAATACTACTTCAAAACAACTTCAATTGCTTCAGAACGCATTGCAGGGGCATGGAGCCTGATAGCATCAATACAGAGCATAGGATCCGGAATGAAGGAAGAAAGAGGGCTCTATGCAGCGCCCTAAAAGGGCATCCTAGCCGGAATCGAAGGAAACAATCATAGGTTAATTGTCTCTAACCCATTTTCATTTTGTCCCATTAGCGATAATCTCAGTCTGTGCCTTTTCCGGAGGTTTACTATGAATATGGATCTTACTGAGGGAAAGCCCGGATCGGTTCTGACCAGGTTCTGCATCCCTCTATTCGGAAGCGTTATCTTCCAGCAGCTATACAACATCGCAGACAGCCTTGTAGCAGGAAGGTATATCGGCGAAGGAGCGCTCGCAGCTGTAGGAAACAGCTATGAGGTGACGCTGATCTTCATAGCATTCGCAATGGGATGCAACATCGGATGCTCAGTGATCACAGCCCGCTTCTTCGGAGCAAAGGACCACAGGAATCTGAAGACATCCGTGTCCACTGCTATAATCGCGAGCCTATCAGCATGCCTTGTGCTGATGGTGCTAGGCCTTCTTGGAGGCAGGACGCTGCTGGGGATGATGAACACTCCTCAGGAGACAATGGATGACTCCCTTGTATACCTAAGGATATACACACTGGGTCTGCCGTTTCTGTTCCTGTACAACATCTCAACAGGAATATTCTCCGCTCTCGGGGATTCCAAGACCCCATTCTGGTTCCTTGCGGCATCCTCATTATCGAACATCGCCGTCGATATCATCTTCGTGAAATACCTGGGCCTCGGGGTCGCAGGAGTCGCTGAGGCAACATTCCTATGCCAGGGCGTGAGCTCAGTGCTTGCCTTGATCGCAGTCGTAAGAAGGCTCAGGAAGCTTGAGCATCCGGGAAAGGCTCCCCTTTTCTCATTCACCATCCTCAGGCAGTTCCTGATAATAGCGATCCCGAGCATACTCCAGCAGAGCTTCATCTCAATAGGAAACATCCTCATACAGAGCGTAATCAACGGATTCGGAGTCGCGACTATGGCAGGGTACTCGGCAGGAGTCAAGCTCAACAACATGGTGATCACAAGCCTCACCACAATGGGGAACGGAGTCTCTAGCTACACTGCCCAGAACCTGGGTGCGGGAAAGAACGGAAGGATCAGGGATGGCTTCAGATCGGCTGTCTGCCTCGTATGGCTTATTGCATTGGTCATCGTTCCTCTCTATGTCTTCGGCTCGAGGATCATACTATCGCTATTCATAGAGGATACTGCGTCCGCTGCAATGAATACAGGAGTGCTGTTCCTGAGAATACTCTCGCCGTTCTATTTCGTGGTATCGGTGAAGCTGATTGCAGATGGGGTTCTCAGAGGCTCCGGACTGATGAGGAAATTCATGGGATCTACGTTCCTCGACCTCTTACTGCGCGTTGCTCTCTCCTTCATCCTCTCAAGGAGCTTCGGAAGCACTGGAATATGGCTTTCATGGCCTATCGGGTGGACAATCGCGACATGCGTATCGCTCTATTTCTTCGCATCCTCATATCCTAAGGGAAATGCTGAGAAGGTAGCCTGAAACGGCTTCTATCGAGGAGATGGACAGGGGAAGCTTTCTTTCAGCAACCGCTTTCCTGATTGCCTCCCAATCCTCATCATCATGGATCAGGCTTAGAAACTCATAGCCTGCGGATGTGAGGCACCCTGAGCGGCATCCGGTGCCAAAGCCATCGGATGCATCCTCGAAGGATTCTATGAAGGAGCTCTGATAAAGAAGCCTGCAGTGCTCCCACACCTCTTCTGGAGGAATGCCCGGAATGCACACAGGGATCGTCCCATCACCGGCATTATAGCTTTCCTCAAGGTACAGCATTATCCTGCGAAGGAGATCCATATCCCTTTTCATCAGCATTTCCCCCTTATTCCTATACGCTGTTGAACAATTATGTCACTTATTCAGTAAAAATAAAAATGTAATTATCGTGTGCTTTCTGCCCTTAGGCAGTCAATGAATGCCCTCACGGAATTAGGGATATAGGATTTGTCAGCACGCAGAATATAGAAGTGCCTCAGCGCTTCAGCGGATGAGAGCTTATAGAAATAAAGAGGCACGCTGCTGTCTGTCACCATCCTGTCGCTGATGAATGTCGCATCTGAGGGCTATCCTTCCCTCCCTGTCCCTTAGGACTATCTCTGTCTCAGGCGATGCTGCATGGATTTATCAGGAAGCAGGGAAAGCATGCAGATACAGAAAAGCTGCAGGCAATGAAGAGCGCCTGCAGCTTTATGATCAAGACTATAGATCCATCAGATACCTTGTTATTATCACAAGCGCATCATCAGAGCCGAAGCTTCCGGACTTTGTCACGATAGGGATATCATCATGGCTGGAGCCGACCATGCTCAGCAGCGGGATGCCAGGGAGGATCTCCTCCAGAGGCTCTAGTCCCTTTGCTCCGAAGCGTGAGACAAGAGCGCTAGCAGTATCTCCTCCCGATGCTATGATCGATGAAACACCCATGGATGAGATGAAGCTCTCCGCAATAGATGAAAGCGCATCGACAAGGGCTTTCGAGAGCTTTCTGTCCTCCTCGCTCCTGTGCTCTGAAATATCGAAGCTATCATCGACGATCGTAGAAAGGCACAGCACAGCATTCCGTCCCTTGCATTCCAGGAGACTGGAAAGCGCTCTTGACACAGCCTCCTCAGGGCTTCTGCTGAATAGACCTACATCGAGGAATGCAACATCGGGATCCAGGCTCTCCCTTAGGGTCCTGAACTGCCTTCTCATCAGGGGAACGACGGAGCCAAGGACCGTAAGAACCCGTTCCCCTCCCACCTTCCTTGGTTCCAGCTTAAAGCGGCTTTCACCGATTCCTGCAAGGACCGATGCGCAGCCTGCGCTTCCTGCGAGCATGAAGCCTGGCTTGTTCAGATGCTCCACCAGCGTCTCAATGTCCTGCAGGCTTACAGCATCGCAGAGGAAGATATCCTCCCCGAGCTCTATGCTCTTCTCTGCAAACGGAAGGATGCTCTCAGCGTCTTCCCTGATCATGGAAAGGGGAATGTAGCCTATCTTCCTTCCAATCTCGGCCTCGAGATGCTCCACGGCATCGAAGGAGATGCCGCCTGCATTGAGCATCCTATTCTCCACAGTCCTTGAGTTAGCAGGATAGGATGGGATTATGAAGGAGGCCCTGAAGCCGAGCGATCTCATAACGCTCTCGATCTCGTGCGCAGTGTTTCCCCTCAGTATGGAATCGATCTTCTTGTACACAGAGCAGCCTGGGATATCGCGGCATACAAGGCCAACCTTCTCCATGGCTTTACCGGCATCCATCGCCCTTGTATCGGTGTTTATGGACACGACATCGTATTCCCCGATGAAGCTGCATACAAGGCCTTCGTTGAAGGCAGGGACCACGATGGTGCGCTTTCCCTTGGCTACGAACTGGATGGCTGCGTCGTTTGCACCTGTCAGATCATCTGCAATAACCGCAAGTGCCCTAGCCATCCTTCCTCCTGTTCTCTGCGAATCTTATTGCATATTCGATCGATTCAATGAGGCTCGATGGGGATGCAGTGCCCTTTCCAGCCTGGTCGAATGCAGTGCCATGGTCGACTGATACCCTTATGATCGGAAGTCCGAGCGTTACATTGATCCCAGCGACATTGAGCCACTTGCCAGCCTTCTCGTCATAGACAAAGCCCTTCACCTTCAGCGGGATATGCCCCTGGTCGTGGTACATCGCAATCACTGCGTCATACCATCCGCCTACGGCCTTCGAGAATACAGTATCGGGAGGGATTGGGCCGATAGCATTGATTCCCTGAGACCTTGCTTCCTCTATTGCCGGTGTTATCTCCTCGATCTCCTCCCTTCCGAAGAGCCCGTTCTCGCCTGCATGGGGATTGAGGCCCGCAACAGCGATCCTAGGCTCCTTTATCCCGAGATCGAGCATCGTGCTATTTGCCAGCCTTATGACATCCAGGACCCTATCCTTCTTCACCAGATCGCATGCCTGCCTGAGGGAAACATGTGTCGAGACATGCATTACGCGCAGATTTCCATGAATCAGCATCATTGAGAACTTGCTGCTCCCTGTAAGGGATGCATATATCTCAGTGTGCCCAGGATAATTGTATCCTGCCTTATGGAGAGCCTCCTTGTTCAGCGGATTGGTGACAGTGGCATCGATCTCACCCTTCATAGCAAGCTCGATGACCTTCTCGACAGCCTTGTATGCCCACATGCCGCTCTCCGATGCAACCTCACCGATAGGGCATGATCCAAGATCTGCCTCTCCAATCGAGAGCACATCGATCATGCCCTCTTTGTAGATTCCATCCGATGGCTTCTCCACTATATTGAGAGGAAACCTTATCCCGATGAGATCCATTGCCCTTTCAAGTGCATTCGGGCACCCTACAACAAGAAGCCTTGCCTTGCTGACAAGCTCAGGCTCCGATAAGACCTTAAGGATCAGCTCAGGCCCGATTCCGGAGATATCCCCCATTGTTATTCCGATTATGCGCCTTTCCCCCATGCTAACCTCCTAAAAAGCCCAACTGCAATGCAATTGGGCCTTGTTTTTCTTCCTGATGAGGATGATTACTTTGAGATGATATCCTCAACGACCTTCTTAAGAGTCTCGCACTTTGCGTCCCTGAAGAAGTACTCCTTGAAGTGTGCTCCTGCGAAAGCTCCCTTAACAAGCTCCTGATCGAGCTCAGGAAGGATCTCTGCCATGCTTCTGTGAGTGACCTTCTTGACCTGGTCGAGGATCTTCTTGTTCCTCTGCTCAGGAACCACTCTCTCCTTAGGATAGCCACCGCCGGATGGCTCGCACCAGAGCTTCTCGAAGATGTACTGGAGATTGAGGTCCCCACCCCATCCGAATCCGAGTGCGAAAGGAAGAGCGATTGCATTGCCATCGTTGATCTGGGCGAATGTGTATGCATCAAGAGGTGTCTCAACGTGTCCGCATAGAACGTTAGGGAATGAGTTGAGAGCAAGCATTGCGCCCTCTCCTGTTCCGCAGCCTGTGACTACGAAATCAGCCGCACCGCTGTTGAGGAGCGTTGCAGCAAGGATTCCAAGCTGTACGTAAGTCATCTGTGCGTCGTCAGTAGCAGTATACATGCCGTAGTTGACAACCTCGAAGCCTTTCTCGTCGGCAACCTTCTTCAGGCTGTTGTAGATGATCTCATTCTTAGCAGCCTGACTGTTTTCATTCATTAATGCTATTCTCATATTCGCAGTATAACATCAATTCAGTGTTTTCCCAATTGATAATAGCCAATCTTCCTATTAATGAAATCAATAGCCATTGCACAGAAAGCGCATTCACCAAGCTGCTTCAGATGCACCTTATCATTCATCCAATGCATTTAATCAGATATCGGTAGCGTTTCTCTTCTGAGTTCGTGCTATGTTCAAAGAAGTAGGATGACATCAACATGGAAGGAAAGATGTTATCCTATTCTCGACGGAGGATGGGAGCCGGTGATCGTGTAGGGGGGCGTTTTGAGGTGACGACATCCATCAGAAGAAGATGCCGATCCCAACAAAGAAAATACACTGTACCGGTCATCGAAT
>JAXFQZ010000104.1:0-2399 GCA_034178685.1 Candidatus Ornithospirochaeta sp.
TATCAAGAAGGCTTATGCCCCCTTCGGCTGGGCATCTATTCGGATGCGATACGTTCGGGAGGGACCTTATAGAGAGAACAGCAGGAGGAATCCTTGTCTCAATGTCGATTGCGCTTGCTGTCGCTTCTCTCTCGATGGCTTTGGGAATAGCGATCGGAAGCGCATCATCGCTTCCCCATCTATCGGTGCTAGCGGCGCTGACAGACTCGCTGAAGTCGCTTCCTCCCGTTGTTCTTGCCCTATTTCTAGTAACGCTATCGGGGCCGGGCCCTGTGAAGCTTGTTCTGTCGCTGTCGCTTGCCCATATAGCGAATGTATCGCGCTCTGTGCATTCGAAGGTGAGGATACTCAGGAAGACGCACTATGCTGAGACAGCAAGGCTCCAGGGCATGAATGGCCTTAAGCTCTACATTGTCCATATTCTTCCTAATATGAAGGGATACCTTGCTGCCCAGTATGTATCTGTCTTCTCCTCAGCGATGCTGGCTGAGTCGTCCCTTTCGTTCCTTGGATGCGGAGTAAGGCAGCCGATTCCATCGCTTGGGTCGATTCTTGCAGAAGCAAGGCCGGTGATGCTCTCATCATGGTGGATGATCCTCTTTCCGTCCCTGTTTCTTTTCCTTATAGCGCTCTCCCTTAGGCTTATCTCAAAGGGTGCATCAGAGCTTGATCCTTCCTCTCATTGACCTGGCAAGCGTAATCTTATCTGCATAGCCAAGGTCCCCTCCGATAGGAAGGCCGGAGGCTAGCCTCGTGAGCGTTATATCCTCCCTGTCCCTGAGGAGGTGCCTTATGTACAATGCTGTCGTATCGCCTTCCTCAGTGGGATTCGTGGCTATTATGATCTCCTTGAAGGATCCTTCCCCGATCCTTTCCATGAGGGAGGGGAAGGAGAGGGAATCGGGACCTACTCCGCTCAGGGGATTTATTGCTCCTCCAAGGACATGGAAGAGCCCGTTGTACACTCCGGACTGCGAAATCGATATCACATCCTGAGGCTGCTCTACTATGCACAGCAGGCTCCTGTCCCTCTTAGGGTCGGAGCATATCGGACATGGGTCTGTCTCTGTGTAGCATCCGCATACAGGGCATGGGTGTATCCTGTCCTGAAGGTGCGCGATTGCCTCCCCGAGCGCTGTGTTATAGCTGCTGTCTGTCTTAACCAGGTGGTATGCAAGCCTGTTTGCAGACTTCTCTCCCATCCCCGGGAGCCTCTTGAGAAGCCTCGCAAGATCCTCTATTGCGTTCACTGCCTGATCCCCATCGATGAAAGCTTCTGCCTCGTGTAATCCTCGATATTGCTCTTCATCTTCTCAGTAGCATCGTTGAATGCCGATACCAGAAGCACCTCCAGCGTGCTCTTGTCATCGGGATTCAGCATCACTGGGTTTATCTCTATCCTCTCGACATGGTAGTCGCCGTTGATGCTGACCTCGACCAGTCCTGCTCCCGATGATCCTGTTGCCTTGAGAAGCGATAGCTGCTCCTTAATTGTCTTCATCTGGGTCTCTATAGTCCCCATCTGCTTCAGCAGTTCGAATGGATTCATATTCATTTGCTGCTTCTGGCTCCTTTTCCTTGGTTCTGTTTTCCTCTTTGTGGATGATCCTGCCGCCGAAGACCCTCTGGAGGTTCTTCAGGCCCTCATGGTCCCTGTTCTCCTCCCTGGGCTTATTGAGCGTGACCCTGATGTATATCTCCCTCTCGAGGAGATTGCCTGCGGCTTTCGATATCGCATTGGCATTTGCCGAAAGCTTATTGTATGCAAGAACCTTGTCAGTCACAAGGTTGTAGGTGCTTCCATCCTCAGGGATCACTGCCGTGACAGTGCTGATGTAGAAGCCGGCTTCTGCCATTCCATCATCCCTGAGGGCCTGGGCGATGGCTTTCATGGAATCGAGCGTAAGCTCTTCCTCATTCCTTGGCTCAATGGGCTCAGCTATTGCAGGCTCAGCTGTTTTTTTTTCCTCTTCCCTTGCTATAACGGGTTTCTGCTCAGGGATGGCCGGGGCCTTGCTCTCCACGACTATGCTTCCGCTGATGATCCCGTTCTTCATGTCCTCGAGCTTCCTGATGAGCCTATCGCTTGAGGAGAGGTACCTGAGGGATGAAAGGCGCGAGATCAGAAGCTCTACCTCGAAGCGAGGGGACAGCGAGTACCTGATATCCCTATAAAGGTTCAGGAAGGCCTTGAATGCCGCTTCCAGCTGCTCCTTGTCAAGCTGGTCTGCTATATCCGAAGGGATATCGCTCTCGGAAACTGATAGAAGCTCAGGCTTTCTGACGCCTTCCTTGTAGAAGAGCAGCGTTCTGAAGAACTCAGCCGAGTCCTTTATGATCTGCTCTGCGGATACTCCTGACATGAAGAGGTCAGAGAGCATCTCCATTGCCTTCTTCGT
>JAXFQZ010000116.1:0-15355 GCA_034178685.1 Candidatus Ornithospirochaeta sp.
ACAGCCAGATCGCAGTCAACTACTCAAGGGACCTGGAGGCCTTCCCACTGCTATCGAGGATCCTCGAGAAGATCACAGGCAAGCCATGCGTATACAAGTCCCCTACAGATATGGGCGTAAACAGATGCGGCTTCGGAATCACCGACGACCAGGCATGCAGGGATGCAGGCAACCAGGAGATAATAAGAAGATACTTCAAGATAAGCTCCGATTACGTCTCGGGCCTCTCTGATGAGGAGACTGTGAACAGAATCGTGGCGATAATGGATAAAGCCGGGGTGAAGGAAGAGGACAGAGCAGTCGTGATCCCTGCTAGAAGGGCGCTTGAGAAGGCGATCCGCGAGGGCAAGGGCAAGAACGGCACTGCATGCGCAGCTGCTATGGAGCTCAGGGACGGAAGGATCGTCACAGCCCATAACTCAGAGCTTATGCACGCAAGCTCTGCCCTCCTTCTTAACGCTCTCAAGGTCCTCAATGGCATAGACAAGGAAAAGGACCTCATCAGCAAGGAAGTCGTAAAGAACATAACTACGATGAAGAGGGACGTACTCTCAGGCAAGGGCGTAAGCCTCAACCTCGACGAGACACTCATTGCCCTTGCAATGAGCGCAGCAACCGATGAGGATGCCAAAAAGGCCTTGGAATCGCTTCCATTGCTGAAGGATACAGAAGTCCATATGACACATATCCCTTCTGCAGGAGATAGCACTGGCCTAAGGAAGCTTGGAATACAATTCACATCCGACCCACTATATCCCGCAAGGAATATTTAATGCAAAACAGAGAAAGACTATCATCCAGACTTGGCTTCATACTGCTCTCAGCAGGATGCGCAATCGGTTTGGGAAACGTTTGGCGTTTCCCATATGTCACAGGAAAGCATGGAGGCGCGGCCTTCGTCCTGATCTACCTTTTCTTCCTTCTTCTCATTGGTCTTCCTGTAATGACTATGGAGTTCGCAATCGGAAGAGGAGGAAAGAAGAATATAGTAGGAGCGCTAAGAGCGCTTGAGAAGCCCGGCACCAATTGGCATATCTATGGCCCCATTGCCATTGCAGGCAACTACATCCTTTTGATGTTCTACCTTGCCATCTCAGGCTGGCTACTATACTACTTCTTCTCCTTTGCAGCAGGTTCAGTTGCATCAGACACATCATTCTATTTCTCAAACCTTCTTGCATCCCCTGCAAAGCAGGTCTTCTGGATGGCGCTATCGCTCTCCATTACAGCAATCGTAGTCTCAGCAGGACTGAAGAATGGAGTCGAGAAGATCACAAAGACGATGATGATGATCCTCTTTGTGCTTATGATAGGGCTTGCGATCCATGCATGCTCCTTAGAGGGTGCCAAGGAAGGAATCGTATTCTACATCAAGCCGGACTTCTCCAATCTCTCTGAGAACCTCTCTGAAACGATCTTTGTAGCAATGGGACAGGCCTTCTTCACGCTCTCTCTTGGCATAGGATCGATGGAGATCTTCGGCTCCTACATTGGAAACGAAAGGACCCTTGCTGGAGAGTCTGCAAGGATCATCCTCCTTGATACAGCCATTGCGCTTCTTTCAGGGTTCATCATCTTTCCGGCTTGCTCAGCCTATAGCGTAGAGCCTGGAGCTGGCCCTGCCCTGCTCTTCCTTTCGCTACCAAAGATATTCACACAGATGCAAGCAGGAAGGTTCTGGGGAACGGTCTTCTTCCTTGCTATGTTCTTTGCTGCAACCTCAACGCTGATTGCAGTCTTCGAGAACATCTCCTCATACTGGATCGACCAGAGGGGAATGGAGAGAAGGAAGGCAGCCCTTCTCAATGCAGTACTGCTCTTCTTCCTATCGCTTCCATGCATTCTAGGCTTCAATGTGCTCTCCTCATTCCAGCCCCTAGGACCTGGAAGCGGAGTGCTTGACCTTGAGGATTTCATCGTTTCAAATCTAATCCTCCCCTTGGGAAGCATGGTCTTCGTAATCTTCTGCACCTGCAAAAAGGGATGGGGCTGGGATGCCTTCACAGCCGAAGCCGATAAGGGAAAGGGAATGAAATTCCCGGCATTCCTGAGGTTTTATTCCAAATACGTCCTTCCTTTTATTATATTGATAGTATCAATAAAGGGCATCTGGGATGTCATAGGAAAGGTAATAGCATGAAGAAGATAACAATGTTCCATTTTGCAGGCTGTCCATACTGCAGGAAGGCAGAGAGGTTCATTTCCGAGCTTGAGAAGGAGAACCCTCTCTATAAGGAAATCGAGATCGAAAGGATCGATGAGAAGCTGAATCCTGAGATTGCTGAGGAATATGATTACTGGTATGTTCCTACCTTCTATATCGCTGGAAAGAAGGAATCCGAAGGCGATATCACCAAGGATGGCATGAGAAAGGTGCTTGACAAGGCACTGTCGCTGTAGAGGAATCGGGAATATGAATATAAAGAGCATTGCTTCGAAGATAGGCATGGATTACGAGAACACGCTTGAGGCTTTCTGCGGCGATGTGAATGCGCTGACGGAGAAGCTCCTGGCATTCCCTTCGTCAGCGGATATCACAGCACTGTCGAAGGCCATCGAGTCAGGTGATGAGGAGAGCATCAGGACAGAGGCGCACAGGATGAGGAAGAGCTCCGAGAAGCTGGGGCTCACCCAGCTTGCAAAGCTCTTCAGGATCGTAGAGGAAGCCGGACCGGAGAAGAGGGAGAATGCATTCAGGGAAGCAGAGAAGGAATACTCTGAGATCGCAGCTCTTCTGAAGTAATTGCCATGCTCCCTTTGATTGGTTATCTTCAATCCATGAGATATGGAATCGCTATAGCAATGCTTTCGGCATTGCTTTTGTTTTCCTGCCAGAGCATCAAGACAGCAGAGCCTGCCGAAAGCCCTGCAGAGGATGATATGACAATGGTAATCGAGCTTGAGGAGAACCCTTCAACAGGGTATACATGGTCATGCTCGATGATGGGAACAGGACGCCTCAGGATGAAGGATGACTCCTTCATGCAACCCGAGGCAGGGCTCATGGGAGCACCGGGCATAAGGCGATTCGAGTTCGCTGGAGAGGAAATCGGGCATGTCACGCTCTCCTTCTTCTACTCGCGTCCATGGGAGGACGTAAGCCCGGCAAGAACAATAGCATACAGCGTAGAGGTCGCAGACGACCTGAGCCTGAGCTACATCTGACCGAATCCGGCGAGCACGAATCCATCGTCGCCGCCGGGGCTCTGGTAATCTGCATGCTGGACAAGGGGGTCCGAGTATCTGAACTCAAGCTCCTTGATCGAAAGCCTCACTGCTATATCGGCAAGCTGGTCAACGCTCATGCCGCTTGCAGCTGAGAGCTCTTCCAGCCTCAGCCTCATTTCCTTTGATATCCTCATCTCACATCCTCTATGACCCTCTCAGGCGCCTTCAGAAGCAGAGAGGGATTCGTAAGGTATTTCTTATATATCTTAAGGGCAGATGCATAATAGAATCCATCGCAGATCCTCTCATCCATGTTGAGGACCATGTCTATGACCCTTCTCTTGGTCCTTGAGCCATCCTCGGCAAAGACATACTCGGTCCTCTTCGCCCCGAACGCGATGAACATCGGGACGTTTCCGAAGTTATAGAGGTGATGCCTAATAGGCGGGATGTTCAGTGATGCCATGTTGGTTATGAACATGGATCCGTGGAACGGCGAGACATTGACTATGGCCCTTGGAAGAAAACCGAAGTAATCAAGGGTCTTCAGGAAGAAGATCGTGAACTTCTTTATCAGGCCAGGGATGTAGTTGATGATCCTGGCGGTGCTGTCCATGCTTGTCTCAGGCGTATCATAGGTCGTGAGAAGTATGGAGTTCACCTCCTTGTATACATCAATCAGCGTATCCGTAGGCTTGAATCTGAACTTCAGCACGGTATCAGGGCAATCGAGCGTCATCTTCCTCTTGATCGCGATATTCACAACAATCCCGTTTCGCGCATATATCTTCTGTCCCCTGATGAACCTGTTGACTGCAGGGCGCTCTGAGATCGCACGCACATATGCTGCGATCATGATATGAAGGATACCGATGGACTCATAGCCCTCTGCTCTAAGCTGCTTCACCAGATTCTCTGCTCCCGATACATCGAAGCTATCTGTGATTGTATTCTGGCTGTCGTTTCTCTCGACCATTATGTACGGTATGATTGACGTGAATGGGCCTAGGCTCTTGAGTCTCCTGCCCTCTTTTTCTTTTCTGCTCATGTATGTCATTGTACTACAAACAGATACTGACTAATTCATCTAGAGGTATCCAAAACTGGTCAAATTCCACTGTTATAATGCAAAATCATACATTTATACAGGCGACTGATATATTGCATTGAGTCATGCTAGATGATAGACTCTCATCCGGTATGAAACTCATGCATCGTTACGGAGCAGGGGATCAAGAGCTTTTCAGGAAGCATTCAGGATCGCTGGACACCCTCTCCTATGTATATAAGCCCTCCTATCCAATGCTCTGGGACCAGGAGGAGGAAATCCATCTTTATGAGGGCAAGGAAGGCCTATACGTATACCAGATGGCCTCGGACACATTCCTGATGCCATTCTCCCGCGACATGGAGAAGGCTGTGAAGGAGCTTGAGTGGCTCAGGGGAGAGGAGGGGCTCTCCTCCCCTGTCGCATTCATCCCCGATAACTACTCATCGTTCTTCCCCAAGGCCTCTAGGGACATGGACAGCGATGAGTACCTTTACTACTCTGAGAAGCTCATAAGGCTCTCCGGAAAGCACCTCCAGGCAAAGAGGAACCACATCTCGCAGTTCGAGCGCAGCTTCACCTACTCCTTCCAGGCACTTGGGAAAAACGACTTCGATGAGTGCATCGACCTCGACAGAAGCTGGGAGGAAGAGAAGGACCAGCAGTACATAGAGGAGCTTGAGCATGAGAGGAAGGCAATCAGGAATGCATTCGACTCCTGGGATTCCTTCGGCTTCTCAGGCGCCACTATAAAGATCGATGGAAGGATCATTGCCTTCACTGTCGGGGAGAAGGTCTCAGACAAGGAAGGCATAATACACTTCGAGAAGGCAGACACGTCGTACATAGGAAGCTATGCAACGATAAACCACCACTTCATCGCAACCTACTTCTCCGATCTGGAGACAATCAACAGGCAGGAGGACATGGGAGTCGAGGGGATGAGGAAGGCCAAGAAGAGCTACCATCCCTATAGGATGCTGGAGATGTGGAGAGAATGACAGAGGACGGAAGGAAGCTCTGGAAGGAAGTATTCGGGGACAGTGATGCATGGATCTCGGCCTTCGTGGAGAAGAGAGAGCCCGAAGGCTTCTTCGAATACGGCCAATCGGGGCTTCTCTCGATGGTCTTCAGGTATCCTATCACCCTATTCATCGAAGATGAGCGCTTCAGCGCAATGATGATAGCAGGGGGAGCCACACGGGAGGATGCAAGAGGAAGGGGCCTGTACTCACGCTTGCTCAGAAAGGCAGCAGGGGGATGCGATGCTATCCTGTATCCTTCCGATATGGCAAGAAGGCTGTACAGCAGCATGGGCTTCCTCACATCAGGCCTCTCGGAGGCCTGGCTTGATGGCGAGGGCATGGATGAGAGCCTATCCTATGATATCGGGAAGCTTGATTCAATATACATGAAGGCATTCAGGGAAAAGGGCGGAATAGCAAGGGATGAGTACAGCTGGAATGAGATCCTGGACAATAGAAGGCTATACCTCGGGAAGGACTCATACGCAATAGGCTCAGACGATGCGATCATTGAGGCAGCCGGTACCGATGAGAATGGCCTCAGGGAGCTTCTTTCAAGGCTGAGGGGAAGGATTCTCTTCAGCGATAGGACGCTGCTAGGAAGAATCCTTACGCCAGAAGGGAGCATTCCCAGCGGCATGGCATCATCAGCCAGGCTTGCTGGCTTCTACCTGCCTGAGACTTACTGAAACCTTTTCCGGTACAGTCTGTAGCTTAATTCTGTTTCTTTTTGCAAACAATGCACTTGCGTGTAATCGATAATCTCAATACGATTTGTATTGTGGAAAGATTCAAGCTTACTAAGGAGATGAAGAAGATTGTCAAATGCGCTGCCAGATTTCTCCCCGATGACCCTGACAAGCTTACTGATTCCCTGATAAACGATATAAACAACATGAAAATAGGCAGGAAGGAGGCAAGAGGTCTTCTTTCATGCTCACGCGATATAACGACACAGACATTCGTGATTCCTGTAACAGAAGGCGCTGTCACAGGATACTACTTCTCCAATCCAAAGCTCGGGGAGAAGTCCGGGCTGATGCCCCTGATGGTCTTCTACCATGGAGGAGGATGGGTGTTCGGGAATATGCAGTTCTATTCGATATTCCTAAGGCATCTTGCATCTGTCACGGATTCATCGATACTCCTGATCGATTACAGGCTTGCACCCAGGCACAGGTTCCCGACCGCTGTAGAAGACTGCTATGATGCGCTTCTCTGGGCATATGAGGGAGCAAAGTACTGGAAAGTCGATCCCGATAGGATATATATCGCAGGAGACAGCTGCGGAGGAAACCTCGCAGCGGTAGTCGCAATGCTTGCAAGGGACCGCAAAGGCCCACAGCTTGCAGGCCAGATACTGCTTTACCCTATTGCTGACTGCAGGCTCAGGACTCAGTCGATGACCACATACGCTTCAACCCCGATGCTCAACGAGAAGATGCTGTCTTTCTATGTGAAAAGCTACGAGAGGGAGCCGAAGGACATACTCTCACCGATGTTCTCCCCTGCTCTTGCGCAGGATCTCTCGCGGCTGCCTCAGGCCCTGATCATCAGGGCGAAGATGGACCCCCTTTCAGACGATGCGCTGCTGTATGGAGAGGCGCTCAGCAATGCAGGCACCAAGGCCAACGTGCTTGTTGCGGAGAACTCGATGCATGGCTTCATGCCATATAAGCACTCATCGGATAGAATAAAGGCAGAAAACGCTATCAGGCTGTTCCTTTCAGGGCGTCCTGCTGAGAATATAAGCCTTGAGTGATCGAGGACAAGCCCTGGAGAATGCTGAGAAGGATACCGAAGAGAGGACCAGGCTGTTGGGTGTGCGCTCAGCTAGGGTCATCAGGGGGGATTCGCTTAGCTAATCCAGGAGGCCTGATCCTCTCATCATTATCCTTTTCAAAAGATAATATTGATTTCTCCAATGAGAATTACCACACAAATTAGGCATAATGTCAACGATAATTTTTTGAACAAAATCATATTTTACATGAAGAATATTATAACTGCATGAATATTGCGCTCTAGAATTCAATATTTGCAACCTTTAGGTGGTAAGTGCTGATTCATCGATTAACATAATAGCATGACAGCAGAAGAGAGAAGCCGGAACATGAGCATGATAAAAGGAAAGGGCACTTCGATAGAGAAGATGCTCTCCCATAGGCTATGGCATGACGGCTTCAGATTCAGGAAGAACAGCAGCAGAGTGTACGGGCATCCGGACATCTCCATCTCGAAGTACAGGATAGCTGTCTTCTGCGATGGCGACTTCTGGCATGGATGGGACTGGGAGAACAGAAGGGAGGATATCAGGAGCAACAGGGACTACTGGATACCCAAGATCGAGAGGAACATGGAGAAGGATAGGGAGGTCAATCATGTGCTTTCGCACCTCGGCTGGACAGTGATCAGGGTATGGGAGCATGAGATCAGGAAGGACCTGGATGGAGTTGCTTCGATGATTGAGAGAAGGATCCTTGAGGAAAGGAATGGGAAATGCTCAGAAAGGAATACAACCCTGGAAAACAAGAAATGATCCCTCCTGCTTGAGCACAGGAGGGACAGACTAGTATAAGCTGTGATTGCATCAGCAATCACTCATCTCAATTCTTGGAAACAGAGTATTCGCTTCCTTCCTCATTAGCAACAGACTTGTATCCTTCTGCAAGGAAATTCGTACCTTCTCCCTCTGCTTTGTTATTGCCTGGATCGAATGCTTCGAATACTCCGCCTGATACCTTGATTGATGCTGTACCTTTCGCTCTGTTCTGATCATAGCAGTTAAGAAGGAATCTGTTTGGATCATCGCTAGGATCTTTCTGAAGGATGGAGAAGCTTCCGCCCTTTACCTCTAGGCTTCCCTTGAATACATAGACTGCAGATAGATTTCCCCTGAATGTTCCATCCTCAATGACGATGCTTCCATCAATTGCATCAAGAGCATAACAGTCGTTTTCCTTTGCAAGGAGCTTTCCATTACCCTTAATCACGAGCTTGGCACTATCGCGCACTGAAATCAGGGACCATTTGTCTACTTCTTCTGTGTCGACCCAGATATCATCGGTATTCGACAATGTCTTTCCGTTCATGTTGAGCACGGAGTCATTGCTTACGACAAGAGTATCCGTTACTACGATATCATCCTGAAGAACAATCTCCCCGCCTTTCGCAAGAGCGCTAGCAAGCTCTTCTTCGGTCTTTACGCTGGCTATGCTTCTGTTTTCACATGACACTGCGAAGATTGATGCAAGAATAAGAATGAATACCAAATAAGCTGTTGAATTCCTCATATTATTCCTCCTTGGTTCCAACAGCTATAATATACCCCCCCCCGGTTAATAATAATCAACTCAATTCTTTTGTATTTTTATTTAGTATACACAATTACACGATATGCGCACTATTTATTTCAATCTTATGAGGAAACAAGGCTATCAACAAATCCAAAGCACTGTGCACCCGACTGATTCAGGGTTATCTTCTTCAGCCATCCCGCATCTGCTGGCATGTCAAGCCAGATTGTATGCAAGAGGCTGAACAGTGCCGATGCATTCCTCAGCATCAGCAGATGCGTTGGCCATGATGCTTTTTCCAGCAGGAAAGAGCCTGTCATCCGATTGAAAATCCTTAAAGGGATGATTATCATCGGGGCGTGAAGGAAAAATACGATCTCGGCAAGGGCAATCTATGGAGCCTTACGCTGCGTCTTGCCATCCCCACAGCCCTAGGGCAGGCTGTGAGCGTCCTCTATGCAATCATAGACAGGATGTTCATAGGCCACATCCCAGGCTATGGAGAGCTTGCTCTTGCAGGAGTCGGAGTCGCTGCACCTATTGTGACTATGATCACATCGTTCTCGGCTATGGTCGGAATGGGAGGAGCACCGCTGATGGCAATGAGGGAAGGCCATCAGGAGCATAGCGCTGCTGAATCAATACTCTTCTGCGGCTTCGTGATGCTCCTTGCAATCTCTGCTGCGATCACTCCCCTGGCTCTGCTTTCAAGGAACTTCCTTCTTTCGCTCTTCGGTGCATCATCCGCTACCATGGAATATGCCTCCTCATACCTTGGGATCTATCTTGTGGGCACGCCTTTTGCAATGCTCGCCTCCGGTCTCAACAGCTATGTGATAAGCCAGGGGCTTTCGGGAAAGGGAATGGCGTCGGTGCTGATAGGAGCGGCCCTCAACCTGATACTCGACCCTGTCTTCATCTTCGCCTTAGATATGGGAGTGAAGGGCGCGGCAATCGCGACTGTGATCTCTCAGATAGCATCATCTGCCCTCACCATCGCCTTCCTTCTCATTCCTTCAGCATCGATAAGGCTCAGGCCATATGCTGTAAGCGGAAGGACAGTGAGGCTTATATGCAAATACGGCTTCTCTCCGTTCCTCATCATCGCCACGGACAACCTCATACTCATAGTACTCAATACGATGCTGCAGAAATACGGAGGACCGGAGCTTGGAGATAAGCTCATAACGGCCTCCGCGATCATCCAGAGCTTCCACCTGCTGGTAATGAACCCTATCGGAGGCATAACAGGAGGCTGCCAGGGCCTGATAAGCTTCAACTACGGAGCTGGAAACACGGAAAGAGTCAGGCAGGGAATCAGGAAGGTCCAGATCACAGCAACAGCCTACACTGCTGTCATGACGCTTATAACGGTATTCGGGGCAAGGCAGTTCGCAGCATGCTTCACATCAAGCCCTGAGATACAGGAACTGACAGCTAGATACATGGTCGTATTCGAGGCGGCTATCATCCCGATCTCATTCCAGTACTGCAATATAGACTGCTTCACGGCCATCGGCCAGGTCAGGTACGCGCTTCCCCTGTCCCTCTTCAGGAAGAGCCTTTTCATAGTCTCCGCAATGATTCTGCCGATGTTCTTCGGGGCTCCTGCCGCATTCCTGTCAGAGCCTATCTCGGACCTGATCGCTGGAATCACATCCACATCGATGATGTGGACAAAGCTTCCTTCGATACTCCGCAGGAGGGAGAAATCGGGCCTTGTTATCTGAAAGGGCTTGAATTCGGGCTTTTCGGTCTGATACCGTCAGATATACCATGAAGAAAATACTGACTGTCATCCTAAGGCTTTTCCTTATCCTTCTCTCAGCTTTCGTAACGGCAATGGCATTCCCTAACCCCTTCTCGGAAGGAGGACTGGGCTTCCTGATCTTCTTCTCGCTGATTCCGATGTACTATGTGATCGATTCATCGTCATGGAAGGGAATCTGGTTATACGGCATCATCTACGGCTTCGTATTCTACCTTATTTACAACTACTGGCTGAGCACGTTCCATCCCCTTGCGATCCTGATCGCACCTACTCTCGAGAGCGTGCAGTACCTCTTCCTGTTCCCCGTGCTCAAGAGCGCCCACTCCCTTTTCAGGAAGCGGGGATACATAGTCCAGAGCATCTTCCACCTCTCCTACCTCTACCTTACGCAGCAGGGCTTTCTCGGATATCCATATGGCAATTTCTCAGCAGCCCTCTATGCATACCCAGTGCTTATTCAGAGCGCATCGGTATTCGGGATCTGGCTTATCTGCCTATTCATCATGATCCCGCAGACGCTTGCATCCGAGGCGCTCTCCTCTGGCAGGAGGCTGGCAGATTACAAGGGAGACGCTGCTGCTATCATTATTCTCCACATAGCAAATGCTCTCTTAGGCACAGCAGCATTCATATACTACGATATAAAGGAGCCTGAGTCGGAGATCAGGATCGCCGCCGTACAGCACTCCGCAGATAGCTGGGAAGGAGGATACAGCACATACAGGAAGAACTTCGAGACGCTCTCCTCGCTCAGCCTCGAGGCAATGGAGGAGGAGCCTGACATGGTTGTATGGAGCGAGACAGCCTTCGTGCCTTCCGTCGCATGGCACACCTCATATCCCTCCAACCCTGCAACCAGCCTTCTTGTGAAGAGATTCGTCGACTTCGGGCTCAATCTTCCTGTGCCGCTTGTCACAGGGAACCCCGAAGGGGTGCTGGAGGACCCATCAAGGCCTGCCATCCTTGAGGATGGGACATGGAACAGGAAGGAATACAACACAGTCATCTTCTTCTCCGATGGAAGGATCATGGAAACATACAGAAAGCAGCATCTTGTTCCATTCACTGAGCACTTCCCATACCAGAAGCAGTTCCCGAAGCTCACTGCCCTGCTGATCGCAAACGACTATAACTGGTGGGAGTCAGGGGATGAGGCGACGGTGTTCGAGTACGGGGACTTCAGGTTCTCGACCCCTATATGCTTCGAGGACATCTTCGGCTACCTATCCGCTTCATTCGTCAGGAACGGCGCAGAAGCCCTGATAAACCTCACGAATGACTCATGGTCGGGCTCCGTTGCAGCTGAGATGCAGCATATGCAGCTGGCTTCCTTCAGGGCGATAGAGAACAGGAAGCCTCTTCTGAGAAGCACTAACAGCGGAATCACATGCCTTGTGGATCCAAGCGGAAGGATCATAGATCCAATGGAGCCTTTCACGGAGGGCTGGAGGATCTACACGGTTCCCTTAGGGAAGAAGGAAGGGCATACCTTCTACACAGAGCACCCCGATGTGCTTGCGAAGCTCTCTGCCATCATGACTCCGGTTCTCCTTATAGCAGGATGCATCCATAGCGTGCATAGGAGGAGGAAGGAAAGGGAGGAAAGCATATACAGGCACTATATGAGCCTCTTCGACGCGATAGACGACAGGTACGAATGCTAGGAAAACAAAAAACCCCACGCTGCGGATAAAAGGAGGTAAACCGCGCTGTGGGGAACAAAAGGAGGTTAGAAAGGAAGTTGTTCTTCCGTTTTCTGACTACAATATATACACTTTAGAACTTTGTGAAAAGCCTTTTCTGAAGAATTTTTCACAAAATTCATAAATTTTCGGAACATTGTTCCATCTGCTGTTTTACTTGAATTATCTCCTTTATGTAACAATAATAACAAAAACTATATTATTGTTGTCTGAAATTCATATCCGCTAAATCCGCAATATTGAAGCGCTTTTTTTCCCTTAGCACCTTCTTAAGGTCCAGGAATGGCTCGCGCCATCCAAGCGACACTGCATCCTGCATGTACAGCTGGGCATTATCCGAATGGATTGCCTTTATGAATGCATAGTACATAGCCGGAGAGAGGCCGAAAAGGTCATAGCCCTTCTTGCATATGCAGTCAGGAAGCATCCTGCTGGATACGTAGCTTATGGAATCGATGTACTCATCGATCCTGAGATAGCCATCCCTGAAGAGGCTTTCTATGCCTGAAGGCCTTGTGATATGGAAGGAGAAGCCGCTTGCGATGCCATCGGATATATCTGCTTCCATGCTTTCCTCAAGCTCAGGGGGAAGAGGGCATGCATGGATGTAGACAAGCTCCTTCGCAAATGGCTTGAGGGGCTGATCGAAATCGAGCCTATGGCCGTTCTTCATATAGCTGTCGTATACGTCCTTTGCCTTGTATACCTTCCTCCCCTCCTCAGCAAGGACAGTGCCGATTGCAAGGTCAGGCATCAGCAGTGCGGAGATCCCTGCATCTGTATTCATGTTCATATGGAAAAGCATCTCGGTGCTGGCTTCAACCTCGTCGAGAGTGCAGCGCTTCCCATTCATGATGATTCCGTTGCTGATCTCTGGTGCCAGCTCCTTTCTAAGCCGCTTCTGGACATCCTCGTACTCGAAGTCCCTGTCTACCATGGTAGGAGACCGCATCAGGAACAGGTCCTCCATGAATGAGAAATCCAGAAGATCATCCCTCAGCTCCTCGCATGGATCATCGGAAAAGACAATGCCTTGAAGGCGTATGGCATCGAGCATCGATCCGATTGAATCCCGATTGTCTTCGCTGTCTGCAATCACGAAGTCCGATGTGTATGGACCAGGATTGAGCCCAAAGGCCTTGTCTATTGCCAGGCCAAGGCCAAGCAGGGTCATTGAGGAAGGAACGAGGAGCCATCTTTCGATCCGGCCATCCTCCGCATTCGCATACTCTCTCAGAATTTCCAGCTCATGCTCCGGCATATTCCCGAAACTGCACACGATCTTCAGCGGGATCAGCTTGCCGAAGGGATTTGCCGATAGCAGCTTTCTGTTGATTTCCTTAAGGGATAATCCGAATCTGATGTCCTTCCCCATTATGCCTCCATATCAGTTCTTAAGCGAGTAAGGCTGCCTTGTGTTCTCCAGCACGTCCCTCCAGAGAGATCCTTCCGTATCCACATGGCTTCTCTTTGAGACCGCTACCTTTATCGGGAGGTAGACGAACTGATTATTCACCCTCGATGCGATGCACTGTGTCTTTCCTGCCATTGCCGCATGCACAGCATGTGCTCCAAGGCGTGCGCAGTAGATCGAATCGTAGCTGTTTGCCGGAGCAGATCTGATTATATACGAAGGATCGATGTACTTGATGGATGCTGGAATGCCCTGCTCTGCGAAGTACTCCTTGATCCTGTTCTTAAGGAATATTCCAATATCGTGGTACTTTATGTTCCCTGATGCATCAGTCTCACCCGTAGGAGGAGCGAACTCCTGTCCAGCTCCCTCTGCAACGAGAATGACAGCATGCCCTCTCTCAAGGATCCTCCTCCTGAGGTTCTCCAGAAGCCCATTGGGGCCTTCGAGGTCGAACGGGGATTCAGGGATGAGGCAGAAGTTGACATCGGACTGGGCAAGGGTAGTGTTTGCCGCGATGAATCCGGATTCGCGTCCCATTACCTTTACAAGCCCTATTCCATTGATCGCATCCACTGCCTCTACATGAGCGCCCCTTACTGCAGGCACGGCGCTTGCTACGGCTGTATCGAAGCCGAATGAGGAGTCGATGAACGAAAGGTCGTTGTCGATTGTCTTCGGGACTCCGACGACTGCGATCTTGAGACCCCTTCTCTTGATCTCCTGCCCTATGTCATATGCACCGCGGAGCGTTCCATCGCCGCCGATGGAGATCAGGATGTTTATGTTCATCCTCTCAAGCGAGTCAACGATCTCCTCGACCTGCTTTCCGCCGCCTCTTGCCGATCCGAGTATCGTGCCGCCCTTCTCCTGGATATCGTCGACAACATCCGGATCAAGCGGTACCAGAGGCCATGGGGAATTCTCAAGAAGCCCAAGATACCCGTACTGTATACCGGAGATCCTCCTTACTCCATAGCGGTACCAGAAGCAGCGAACGACTGCCCTCACGACATTGTTAAGGCCTGGGCATATTCCGCCGCAGGTGCATATAGCAGCATGGACATGGGCTGGGTTGAAGTAGATCTTCTCCCTTGGTCCTGCAAGCTCGATCGTATCCGGATGGATCGGCTTCGTCTCGCCGTCTACCACCTCTGTTTCGATTGAGTAAAGTATCCTGTCTGAATCCCTTACGTAATTCGCAACACCGTCGCCATCGCTGCTGGACATGCGGATGGGAGAATTGAGCTTTGCTTCTCCCAATGACTCAATCGTGAAATCATACTGCGCTTTCGCTGTCATCCTTTTCCTCCATCAATGCCTCTGCCTTCTTCCTGAAGATGTCGAAGATGCCAGAGGCAGCCTGTTTGGCTTCTTCCTGAAACTCATTGTAGAGCTTCATGTACTCAAGTGCGAATGGCGTGAGGCTGGCACCTTCATGGCTCGACCCGCCCTTCTTCCTCTCTATCACCGTGCGGCCCAGGTTCTTCTCAAGGTTGCTGATCATGCCATATGCCTTGGAGTACGAAAGGCCCATGCTTATCGCGGCCTGCCTCAGGGACCCGGTATCCCGGATCCTCTCCATAAGCCACAGCACCCCGATTCCCATGTACTTGACGCCTTCGTCATCCGCCACATACAGCTTGGTGATCAGTTCCATATCTCTCCTGCTGCCTTGTATACAGTATCGACAAGATCCGGTATCTTATCCTCCTCAACAGAGCAGAATGCAAGCCTGAGCGTCCTTCCCATGATGTTGATGGCTCCGACCTGGTACTTCTCCAGAAGATAGACCCTAAGCTCCTCCGCGCTCCTTCCATGGGTATCGAATGCCATGAAGTAGCCGGAATTGAACGGATGGGGCTCCAGAAGGCCATATGGCCTGTTCTCAAGGGCCTTCTTCATGATCCTGTATCTTCTCTCCATGTTG
>JAXFQZ010000020.1:0-2013 GCA_034178685.1 Candidatus Ornithospirochaeta sp.
GACGGTGTCTTATGTCCCTTGGTTAAAATTGATGGTCGTTAACAATATCCGATGTCATCTACACCAAGGACCGTTCCCTCTGTCCCTACAACCGGGGCCTGCGCATCATCCATCTTCACTAGGCGCACCCTCGTGCCAGGGAGATATGTCTCCTTGACTTTTCTTACCTCATCTTTGTTCGGCATTCGCATTCTCCTTGGCGGCGGTTCCATCAATTCAAATACTGTCGCGTTATGGAGAAGTTGTAAGCGGTATAACAACGTATTAAAACGAAAGCTGCCCTCCGAAGAGAGCAGCTGGTCATCAGATCATGTTGAAATGCTTGAGGGCTTCCTTGATTGCCTCTTCCTTCTCAGGAGGGCAGTTCGGAACTCTTCCCTCTCCCGAACCAAGGTTGTAGTTCTTTCTCTTCTCCAGCCCTAGCTTGTCCTTGACCTGCGCTATATAGAGGGAGGATACGGACAGCCCATAGTTGTCCATGACCCATTTCTTGATGTTCGGATAGGTTGCCTTTTCAGGTGCCAAGTACTTTTCCTGCTTGAACTTGACGCCATCCATATCAACCTTGACCGATACCTTTTCGGCATCAGTGTATCTCTCCCTAACGAGTAGGACACACGTCTCAACATGCATCGTCCCGGGGAAAAGATCTACAGGCTGTACCCCGATCACCCTGTATGGCAGGAAGTGGACGATGTACCTCAGGTCCCTGGCAAGGGTATCAGGGTTGCATGAGATGTATACGATCCTGTCAGGCGCCATCCTTCCTGCAGCTGCAAGGAATTCCTCAGTAGCTCCTGAGCGCGGAGGGTCAAGGAAGAGCACATCGCATCTCTCTCCCTCCTTTGCCATCTTCTTCAGCTGCTTGGAGGCATCAGCGGCGATGAAATGGGCATTCTCGATCCCGTTATCCCTTGCATTTGCCTCTGCATTCATGACAGCTTCCTCATTCGCTTCTATCCCGATGACATGGCCGGCTCCGCTATCGGCGGCAATAAGGGAGATCGTGCCTGTCCCGCAGTATGCATCGATTACCTTATCGCGGCGCGAAAGCTGTGCCATGTTCATCGCGATCCTGTAAAGCCTCTCTGTCTGCTCAGGATTGACTTGGAAGAAGGAAACCGGGGAGATGCGGAAGTCCAGGCCAAGAAGAGTATCCGTTATGTATCCCTTTCCATAGAGGACCCTGTACTCTGCATTCTCAGGGATGACCATGCTTGTCTTTCCGTTGTTCAGGATCTGGCAGATTGAGACAACCTCAGGATGCCTCTGGTGTATCACTGAGACAAGATCATGCTTATGGGGGAAGTCCTCCCTGCCTGTGACAAGAACCACCATGACCTCGTTCCTCGAGTGGGATGTCCTGATCAGTATGTGCCTCAGATCCCCATCGCGGAAATCCTCCTCATAGCTTCTGATGCCGTATCTTCCTGCCATCGTCCTGATTGTCTGGAGTATTGCGGCAGCCCTCCTGTCCTCAAGAGGGCATGATCTTATCGGAATTAGCTTATGGGTGTTCTTCCTGTAGATTCCCGTGACAAAGCCCTGGGAGCGGTCGGAGCCGCATACAGCCTGGATCTTGCATCTGTACCCAGTAAGATGGGGAGCCTTCAGGACGGGAGCCACCTCCGTATAGCGCGAGAACAGCTTGTTTATCCTGAGGTACTTCTCCAGTACCTCATCCTCATAATCCCAGTTGACCGAATCACAGCCTCCGCACTTGCCGAAGAGCGGACAGAATCTTCTTTTTTCCTTCATGGTGATGATTATCGTTGATTGCACAGTCCTTGGCTAGTACACAGGCTGCAATAGCGTCCATGCTTTGCCATAAGCTCCTCATGGCTGCCCTCTTCCACAATCCGGCCTCCATCTATGAATAGGATCCTGTCAGCATTCCTTACAGTCGATAGCCTATGCGCGACGATAAACGATGTGCGTCCCTCTGTAAGCTTCATTATGCCATGCTGCACAGCTTCCTCAGTGACGGAATCTATTGCGCTTGTTGCCTCATCG
>JAXFQZ010000030.1:0-4250 GCA_034178685.1 Candidatus Ornithospirochaeta sp.
GCATCAGGAGGAATGCACTATAATATTGAAGAAAATTGGCATATTTACCATAAATATTCAATCGGAGAGCAAGCTATGGAAATCAAGAGGGACTTCTATCTAGATAAGCTCAAGAGCAGGATGCACAACGGACTTATCAAGGTGATCACAGGAATCAGGCGCTCAGGGAAATCCTATCTTCTTCTCACTATATTCAGGAATCATCTCCTTTCAATCGGGGTTCCAGCGGACCACATCATAGCAATCGAGCTCGATATGCTTGAGAACAGGGCATACAGGGATCCATTCACGATCCTTGGATTCATCAAGAATAGAATCAAGGATTGCGGCAGCTACTATATCATAATCGACGAGGTGCAGCTTCTGGACTCCTTCGAGGAGGTCCTGAATTCGCTTCTCCATATAAGGAATGCTGATGTTTATGTTACAGGAAGCAATTCCAGATTCCTATCCAAGGATGTCATCACTGAATTCAGAGGAAGAGGCGATGAGATCCACATCTTCCCCCTGAGCTTCCGGGAATACATGCAGGCATACGATGGAGATATATATGGAGGACTCAGTTCCTATATGAGATTCGGGGGAATGCCGCAGACGCTGTCAATGGATAGCGATGAGCAGAGAATCGAATATCTTTCCAGGTTATTCGAAGAAACTTATATCAAGGATATCATCGAACGCCAGAGCATCAGCAGAATCCAGGAGATCAATGACCTAATTAATGTATTGGCTTCAGGAATAGGGACTCTTACAAACGCATCCAGGATCGAGGCCACATTCCGCAGTGCGCTCCATTCGGATATCAGCCTGAATACCATCAGAAGCTATATTAACCACCTGAAGGATGCATTCATAATCAGCGAGGCTGAGCGCTATGATGTAAAGGGACGAAGATATATCGGAACACCCGTGAAGTATTACTTCGAGGATGTGGGGCTAAGGAATGCAAGGCTTGGCTTCAGGCAGGTTGAAGAGACTCATCTTATGGAAAATATCATATACAATGAGCTCAGAAGGCGTTCCTTCAGCGTAGATGTCGGAACGATTGAGAGAAGAGGGAAGAAGGGCGATGGAAGCGCTGAGAGAAAGCAGCTGGAAGTTGACTTCGTTGCCAACTTGGGAAGCAAGCGCTATTATATCCAGTCAGCATTCAGCATCCCGGATCAGGAGAAAAGGGAGCAGGAGAAGGCATCGCTTCTTCAGATCGGCGATTCATTCAGGAAGATGATAATCGTCAAGGATATAATCAGGCCATGGTACGATGATGATGGGATACTGACTATCAGCCTATATGATTTTCTTTTGGACGACAGTGCAATCGATTACTGACTGAAAATCCCTCCCGCAGCAGCAAGGAGGGATTGGTTTTACGATTGCAGCATCATCCGCGGTATGGATCGTCCTTCATGCAGAGATGCACGGCGCCAAGCTTGAAGGTCTGAGGGAGTGCGAGGATATTTGGCTCTGGTCCTACGATCTTCCTCATAGCATCCTCAAGCGCTTCCTCGAAGGTTGCTCTCGTCTTCAGCCCCATGCCCCTTGCAATCCCTGGCTCCCTTGCGCCTACGATGTAGATTGCCGATGTATCGCGCTCTGCCAGGTGCCCGCAGCTCATCATCGAGAAGCCATGGAACGGATGGAATGCGTTTGCGAACCTGTACTTCCTGATGTACTCCTGGTTTGTCGCGAAGTACTCACCGTACCTGTTCATATCCGGCAGCGTATTCATGTAGTCATGCTGGAACATCTCATAGAGCTCCCTTAGGTATGGCCATCTCTCATCATGGAAGTAGCCATCGCATATCGAGGAGCAGATGAAGACGCAGCGGTCCGACATGACTCTCTTATGCCTGATCACCTGCGCAGAGAGCGCCTGCATGAGCTGGATAGGATTCGTGCCCATTCCGTTGCCGTAGTGGAAGTTGGTAGGCATGCCGAATACGATCACATCGTACTTCTTCTCAGCCCATGGAACGAAGGTCCTCCTGTCAGCTGTCTTCCAGCTCTTTGCCTGCATCTCCTTCGCGTATCCCGAGTTGATCTCGATCTGGCGTGAGTATGTATCAAGCACTGCATCGCAGCAGAAGAACTTCTTTCCCATCTTCTCTTCCATGAACATGCCCTGGCAGTCGAACTTGGATCTCATCTCCGAGTGCGTCGATACAGGAACGAAGTCAGTCTTATGCATCACCTGCGGAACGTGGTGCGCGCTGATCGACTTCCAGTGCGTGATTCCAGTAGCGCAGTGCTTGTAGCCGCCTGAGTAGCCGCCATATGGATTTCCCTGAGTATGCCCGATGAGGATTGCGACATCGGCATCGAAGACGTATTTGTTCATGATCACATGGTCGCCGTTGGGAGCGAACCCGAGATCAACGAGGTTATCGTAATCCTCGCTGTCATGGCTTGTGATCTGCCCGGATGGATAGAACTCATTGAAGAGCTGATCTCCAAGTATCTGCCTCATCTCCCCTACCGTTGCCCTTGGATGGAGGCCGTTTGAGATCAGAAGGAGTATGTCCTTCTTCTCAACGCCTGCGCTATAAAGCTCCTCGAGGCAGCATGTTATAGATACCTTCCTGTGGCTTGTGCTCTGGCATCCTCCCTTTACGATATCAGGGATGACAATCACGACCTTTGAGCCCTTCCTGGCAAGCTCCCTTAGCGTAGGCATGCCGATCGGATTGCGGATCGAATCCATCGTTGCCTTATACAGCGAATCCCAGTCCTGAGGGAGGCATGGAGGATCCGGGTATGTGGTCCCAGGGATGAACACATCTGTGCTATCCGGGAGATTCGCGCTCATCAGGCCCTGTCCGTATTCAAAATCAATCTTCATTATCTTCTCTCCTTTCCATTCATATAAAGCTCAACGATCCTGAGATACTCATCAGGATAGAATCCGATCTCGCCTGCAAAGCGCGTAAGGGCAATAAGCCCGCCATCGATCTCATCGATCGAGGAGAGCATCTCGGCATTCGCCTCCTTAAGCCCTCCTCCGTAGACTACAGGGACATCACCAAGGACGCTCTTTATGAGCCTTGCGACCTTTGTTATGTACTCCTTTCCTGCAGGAGTCTTTCCCGGCCCTATCGACCATACTGGCTCATATGCAATCGAGATCGATGAAAGATCTGCATCCCTTAGTCCGATCTCGAGCTGCTCTGCGATCACCTTGTCCCACTCCTCAAGCTCAGTGTCCTTCTCGCCTACGCAGTAAAGCACCCTTAAGCCGCGGTTCTGGGCTGCAAGCACCTCCTTGTTGAGTATCGTGTTCACGACCTTCCTGTCCTTGTTCCCTCCAAGGGCGAGGATCTCGTTCTTGTCGTTTCTCTCCTCGCAATGCCCGATCAATGCAGAAGCGCATCCGAGAGCGGCAGCTGCAGATGCAGGCCTGTTGGATGTGAAAGCGCCGAAGTTCCCGCCAGGAGCCACATCAGCCCTGTAAACCGACTGGCACCCGATCTCGATGACGCTTCCCTCTGCAGCCTTCACAGCTGAAGGGATCTGGGACTCTGGATAGAACTGGACGAACTCGGCCCTGCCCCTGTATGCCTCAAGGCTTTCCCTGCATCCTCTTATAACTGTCTCAGCGTAATCGGCAATCGGAGCAATGCGGTTCACGCCTCCCATCGAGGAGGGGACATCGAATCTCTTGAAATTCACATAGATGTGCTGCATCAGATTCCCTCCTTCCTGTAGAACTCTGCCATCTCATCGAGAGTCCTGACTTCGACCTTGCTTGCCTTTCCGACCTCTCCGAACTCGACGATCAGAGATCCTACGACCTCCATGACGCCACGCCTGATGAGATTCGTGATCTCCAGCACTGCATCATTAGGCACGTTGCCATACATGACTGTATCCATGATAGGAGTGAGGAATGCACGTGGATCGAACACCTTTGGGTTATTCTCCATCAGGTTCCAGATGCCGTTGATGCGGTCATCCTCCTTAGCCTCAGGATGGGTAACGAAGTACTCCCTTATGTTCCTTGTGACAGCAAGGCGGATATCGGTATCGACATTTATCTTGCCGATTCCGCAGTGCGACACCTCCTTGAGCTGGGAAAGAGGTATACCGTATGCATTCTGGATATCGCCGCCAAGAGCATTGATCTCATCGACTATGTACCTTGGGACGGTGGAGGATCCGTGCGATACCAGAACGCCCTGGATTCCCTCATGCCTCAGGCACTCCTTGATGGCTATAGCGATCTCCTTCCTTACGACGGCATTCGCGCCCTTGTT
>JAXFQZ010000056.1:0-22590 GCA_034178685.1 Candidatus Ornithospirochaeta sp.
AACAAGGCAAGAAAGGAGCCTCTCAGGGTCATCCTCAACGGTCTTGGAAAGGATGCTGCCAAGATCATCTCCAGGATCAACGGCTTCACATATGTCGAGACAGAGTTCGACTACTTCACAGGTGAGCTCAAGGAGCTCTCAAGGACAAGCTATTCAAATGGCGAGAGAGCTGCAGTAAACTGCTATGGCGCTGATGATGTAAGGGAAGGCGTTGCTATCATGCATCACGAGGGCGTTGATGTATCCATCACAGGAAACTCAACAAACCCGACAAGATTCCAGCATCCAGTTGCAGGTACATACAAGAAGGAGTGCTGGGAGCTCGGAAAGAAGTACTTCTCTGTTGCTTCAGGCGGCGGTACGGGAAGAACCCTCCATCCGGACAACATGGCAGCTGGTCCTGCTTCCTACGGCATGACGGATACAATGGGAAGAATGCACTCTGATGCTCAGTTCGCTGGTTCCTCATCTGTTCCTGCTCATGTTGAGATGATGGGTCTGATCGGAATGGGAAACAACCCAATGGTCGGCGCTTCGGTAGCAGTTGCAGTAGCAGTTGCAGAGGCAATGAACAAATAACCATATCCAGGCGATATGAAGAAGGCTGCAGTTTACGCTGCAGCCTTTCCTTATTATGAGGTTCATCGGAATATAGGGATGAGCTTGATTATGAAGTAGAGCGAAGGGGCTGCGAACAGAAGGCTGTCGAACCTATCGAGAATGCCACCATGCCCAGGAATTATATTGCTGAAGTCCTTGATTCCTGCCTGCCGCTTTATGCCTGATGCGAATAGGTCTCCGACGATCGATGCAATCGATGCTATGACCGCGACTATGACTGCATTGATGATATTGAAGTCATGATTCCATATATAGCAGATCGCTGGAAGCAGTATGCATGATGAAGCGACTCCTCCTATAGCTCCCTCGATTGTCTTATTAGGGCTGATCTCAGGCGCTAGCTTATGCTTCCCGAATAGCTTCCCGAAGGCAAATGCTCCTGTATCCGTAACGAAGCTGGATGCGAATGAGAGGAGTATGTAGATCACAGGTGACTCGCGGTTCATCAGGAGTATGGTCGAGAATGCGATTGGGATGAACACGACAGCGAATTCAGCGATTGCAAGCTCATGGAATGAGAAAGCCCTATGGCCGAATACAGACAGAATCAGAAGGAATGCCGTGTATACGATCATCGCCCAGAAGTACATGATCGCTGAAGAGCCGATAAGGAACACCGATACTGCTGAATAGACTGCAGATGCAGCGGATATCCAGAAAGAGGAGACGAAGCCTGTCTTGCTCATGACCTCGAACACGGCACCTGCTGTGATCAATGCAATCAGCGCCTGGTATAGATACTGGTTATCCAGAATGAGCGATATTGCCAGAATTGCTACGAGCAGAATTGCGGAAATGATCCTTTTCTTCATCTCGACTCCTTTCCTAATACAGGATTATAGCAGATAATCGTAGTCTGCTTATGAAGATAATCATGAGTTTTCAATCAAATGGCACAGAATCGAGCACATTCTCATCCTCCGATGATACCTTCTCGATTTTCCTCTGTATGTCATTCAGTGTCCTTGTAAGCTTCTTTGATAGCGCCGAAGCCTCCTCGTACAGATTGATTGCATCCTCGAGCCCTGTATTCTCATCCTTCAGGAGCTCAGTTATTTCCTCCATCCTCTTCAGGTCGCTTTCAAAACTCATATCATTTCCTCCTCTATGACCGATCTGATTCTTCCATCCCTAAGCCTTGTATATATCCTTGCTCCGGCAGCTGCCTGATCCAGTCCCTTTATTATCGTCCCATCCTCAAGCGTTGTTATCGAGTATCCTCTTGACAGGACCGCAAGAGGAGAGAGCGCTTCGCACTCTGCTTCCAGCCTCTCGATTCTCATCCTTGCTCTGTCGATCCTGGCAAGAACCAGTGAATTGCATTCCTTTCCAGCTTCCATCAGCCTATGCTTCCAAGCGCTTGATTTGCCAGTGAGGCTCGTGAAAGCATCCTTTCCGTATGCTTCTATCAGCGCTGAATCCTTCCTGATCCTTTCATCCATCGACCTCACGCATTCATCCCAGCTGATGGCAGCCCTCTGGAATGAGGATGAAAGACGCGCATTGAGCATGTGCATCATGAATGAGGGATCCTTGATCCTCGACCTTGCAATGAGGATTCTTTTCTCGAGGACCGATGATTGCATGATGCATCTTTCAAGATCGGTCCTGGCATCCTTAAGCCTTATTCTCATCGCATCATCCATGGCAGAGATGCATGAGCCGAGCCTCTCCCTTCTTCTGAAGATCCTCTCTGTCACGATTTCGGCTGCAGCTGATGGAGTAGGGGCTCTCAGATCCGCTGCATAGTCGGACAGCGGCCAGTCTATCTCGTGGCCTACAGCGGATATAGTCACAATAGGCGAGGAGTGTATTGCCTCAATCACCTCAGGATCCGAGAATGGCGATAGGTCCTCTGCGCTTCCTCCTCCTCGTCCTATTATGAGCACATCCCCTGCCAGGAAGTTCCCTGCCTGCCTTATCCTGGATGCGATTGCCGCTGCGGCTCCCTCGCCTTGCACTGGGCAAGGGAATACAATCAGATCCACAGATGGCGCTCTTCTGCCTGTTATGTTGATTATGTCCTGTATTGCCGCGCCCTTGTCGCTTGTGACAACGGCTATTGTCCTTATTTCATCGGGAATAGGCCTTTTCTTATCCGGATCGAAGTACCCTATGCTCTGGTAGTATGCCTTGATCTTCTCAATCTGCCTCTGCAGAAGGCCATCGCCCTTTCTCATCATTGCTCTTATTACGAATGACAGCCTTCCTGTCTTCTCGTAGTAGGAAAGGGAACCACGGGCAATGACAAGATCCCCATTCACAGGCTTCTCGATGCTGTATGCGAATGACCTGAAGACCGAGCAGTCGATGCATGCTCTGTCATCCTTGAGCGAGAAGTACCAATGGCCTGTGGAGGATGGGCGGAATCCTGATACCTCGCCTTCAATGGTAAGGTCGCAGAAAAGCTCCTCAACAGAGGCGTGTATGAGGCGGTTCGCCTCCGATACTGTTAATGTTCTGTCTATTGGTGAATAGGGATCGGCCATTGGATATGCATAATCAAAAATAGGCTGTCATAGACAGCCTATCACGGATAGAGGCGGATCTTACTCCTCCTCGATTGCTCCCTGTGGGCATACGCCAGCGCATGTTCCGCAGCTGATGCATGTATCAGCGTCGATTACGTAGATATCTCCCTCAGAGATTGCTCCTACTGGGCACTCACCTGCACATGTTCCGCATGCTACGCAGGAATCTGTGATCTTATAAGCCATAATAGAACTCCTTTATCAATAAAGTGTCTTCAGTATAATCCCTACGGCATCAATCGTCAATAAAGCTATGGAATGACGATTCTTCCTGAGCATCGTTAATTGGCTTGGAACCCCGTTTTCTGCTAATATCCTGAAGCATGAAGAAACTTGTAATAGCCGAAAAGCCCTCAGTGGGCCGCGAAATAGCGAAGAACCTCGGCGCATTCAGCCGCCAGGATGGATATATAGAAGGCAACGACTACATCGTTACATGGGCGCTTGGCCATCTTGTTGAGCTTGCTGAGCCGATGCACTACTCAGAGCGTTACAGGAGATGGTCCATGGCAGACCTCCCGATGCTTCCTGAGACTCTCGATCAGGTTGTGATTGAGCAGTCGAAGGAGCAGTTCGAGGTCATAGATGCGCTTCTTGCCAGGAAGGACGTGGAGTCTGTCGTTATTGCGACAGATGCCGGAAGGGAAGGCGAGCTTGTGGCAAGGTGGATACTCAAGATGGCTGGCTTTGAAGGAAAGGCTGAGAGGCTCTGGATCTCATCCCAGACAGAGAAGGCCATCAAGGAGGGCTTTGCAGATCTCCGTCCTTCATCTGATTATGACAACCTCTTCCATGCCGCGGAGTGCAGGGCGGCGGCTGACTGGTATGTTGGGATGAATGTCACAAGGGCCCTTACATGCCACTATGATGCAAAGCTCTCTGCAGGAAGGGTGCAGACCCCTACACTGGCCCTGATGACCGAAAGGGAGGATGAGATCGATCGCTTCAACGGATCCTTCTACTACTCGGCTAGGGGTGACTTCGGTCTGATGAGCGCTTCCTATTACCCTGAGGAGAACACAATAAGATTCACCGATGAGAGCGTGAAGGAGAGGCTTTCCGGTCTTAAGAACGCCAAGGGCAGGGTCACAAGGCTCGTAAGCGAGGAGAAATCGGAGCCTGTCCCTCTTGCATATGACCTGACTGAGCTTCAGAGGGATGCTAACATAATGCTGGGCTTCTCAGCGAAGGAGACGCTCGATACGCTTCAGCGCCTCTATGAGGTCCATAAGATAGTAACATACCCAAGAACCGACTCAAGGTACATAACACGCGACATAGTCCCGACTATCCCAGAGCGTCTCAAGGCTCTTTCCGGAACAGTATTCTCACGTCAGGCAGATGAGTATCTTGCAAATGGCTATAGGCCGGATAACCCTAGGTTCGTCAACGATGAAGGGGTATCGGATCACCATGCTATAATCCCTACGGAGGAAACGGTAAGGCCAGAGAAGCTCACCAGCGACGAGCTGAGGCTCTGGCAGCTCATAGCACTCCGCTTCCTGGAGGTCCTCGGCGAGGATTATTCATACAGGACAACGACATGCGATATAGACGTTGAGGGCTTCTGCTTCAGGACGAGGCTCACCGTTCCTGTGAGGAAGGGATACCGCTCTGCATCCGAAAGCTCAGGGATGAAGAGCTCCTCTTCCATTACGGAAGGACAGGATGACAGCTTCGCATTGCTGAGCCTGAAGGAGGGAGATGAGGTTGAGCTCCTTTCTGTGAAGGTACGAAAGAGCGCTACCACGCCTCCTGAGAGGTATACCGATGCAACCCTCCTTTCCGCTATGGAGCACGCAGGAAGGTTCGTGGATGATGCCGATCTGAAGTCGAACCTCGCAAATGGCCTCGGGACTCCTGCCACCAGGGCTGATATGATCGAGAAGCTCGTGCAGAACAGGTATGTGGAGAGGCAGGGCAAGTACTTTGTCCCGACAGCCAAGGGACGCGAGGTAGTGAGGCTTGCTCCCCAGATCCTCAGGTCCCCTGTCCTTACAGGTGAGTGGGAAGGAAGGCTTGATGCAATAAGCAAGGGCAAGGAGGATCCCGATCTCTTCATAAAGGATATAAAGAAGATGGCCTCATCCCTTGTCAGGGAGGTAGAGGGAAGCGACAAGGTCTTCGCACCTGTATTCAAGGATGGGAAGAAGTGCCCTTACTGCGGGTCTGACATGATGAGGGCCACGGAGGCTGACGGAAGCATACACTACATATGCCAGCGCCTCTCATGCCAGTATGAGGAGAAGGAGGTTCGCGTCAAGGTCGATACAGGCGAGAAGTCCAGGAAGTTCTCCACTGGCAGCGATGGGAAGGTACGCGTTGTGATCAGCAGGCAGGGTGGAGTGAAGATGCCTAAATCCGTCTACGAGACCCATACAGAGGTGGTAAGACCCTCTAAGAAGGCCTTCAGGGGGCAGAGGAATGAGAGCGGGACTTCCCGGCAGAGGCAGGGACATGCCACATCAGGTGACTTTGGCGGAGGAACCATGGCTGATTTCTTCGCTCTATCGAAGAAAAGGCAGGAGGATAGGTCTAAAAAACGTAAATAATGTTACTATAAAAACATTCTGTTAGAATATAGACATTATAATTGTATTTTGATATCTTCTTATCGGAGAATTAATCAGATGAAAGCAGCAATTGTAGGTTACGGGCGAATGGGAAAGCTCATCCGCTCTCTATGCATAGAGGAAGGGATTGATGTAGTATCCGTAATCGATCCCTGGTCGCCATCAAAGGATGTCACAGCGATCCAGATCGATGAGGAGAGCATGAGGGGCGTGGATGTCGCAATCGACTTCTCCCATCCTGCTTCTGCAATCGAGAACATGGTATCCTATTCAAGGCTCTCTGTTCCCGCTGTAATGGGCACCACTGGCTGGTATAGCGAGATCGATAGCGTCAGGCATCTGCTTTCGAATCCTGAGACCAGGATCATCTACTCTGGCAATTTCTCGATAGGCGTTGCCATGTTCCTGCATATCGTCAAGTATGCGGGACAGCTTGTGAACAGCGTCGAAGGCTACGATATAGCAGTACGCGAGGTTCATCACGCAGGTAAGGCCGACTGCCCATCAGGAACCGCCGAGATGATTGCATCCAGGATCCTGGAGGCCGTGGATAGGAAGAAGAGCATTCTTTCGGGAAATCCATCGGGTCCGATCAAGCCAGACCAGCTGCAGGTCTCATCCGAGAGGGTGGGAAAGGAGCCGGGGCTTCATCAGGTGATCATCGACAGCGATGCCGATACGATTACGCTTGAGCACCATGCAAGATCCAGGGAGGGCTTTGCCCGCGGCGCCATCAGGGCTGCGAAATGGATCATTGGCAAGGAGCCAGGCCTCTACACAATGGACGATTTCGTTTCCGATCTTCTTGGAAGCATTGACTGAATATTATGGAGGAAGCATAGCGGGGCTATGCGAAGTAGAATATGAGAAAGGAATTCAGGGGCGTCTTCACGGCAATGATCACGCCATTCACGGAATACAACACGGTTGATTACGCAGCACTAGAGCGTCTTGTCTCATTCCAGATCGAGAATGGGATAGACGGCCTTGTCCCATGCGGGACATCAGGCGAAAGCCCGACGCTGTCGCACGAGGAGCATGACAGGGTAATCGCGCAGACCATCAAGTTCTGCAAGGGCAGGGTGCCAGTGATCGCAGGAACGGGCTCAAATGCCACAAGCGAGGCAATAAGGCTTTCGCAGCATGCTCAGGATGCGGGAGTTGATGCTGTCCTTCTTGTCAACCCTTATTACAACAAGCCGACGCAGAAGGGGCTTTACCTTCACTTCAAGGCAATAGCCGATTCCGTATCGGTTCCATGCATCCTGTACAATATCAAGGGAAGGACCGGTGTCAATCTCGAAACAGAGACACTGGAGCGCCTTGCATCCGAGTGCAGCAACATCGTGGCTGTCAAGGAAGCATCAGGCAGCCTCGAGCAGATGTGCTCTGTCATCGAGGGAAGGAAGAACGGCTTCTCCGTCCTCTCTGGCGATGACAATCTCTCGCTGGATCTGATCAGGAATGGAGGAGACGGCGTGATCTCAGTTGCATCCAATCTCTTCCCAAAGCAGATGCATGCTATGATCCAGGCAGCCCTCGATGGGAACTGGGATGAGGCAGAGCGCCTCAATCAGTGGTTCTCTGAGTTCTTCAGGGACTGCTTCATCGAGACGAACCCAATACCTATAAAGACAGCTATGGCTCACTGCGGGCACTGCAAGGAGCTCTTCAGGCTTCCTCTGTGCTCCCTTGAGAAGGAAGAGCATAGGACAAAGCTGCTCTCGACTGTTGACAGGATGATGTCTGACATCAAGGAGGGAAGAGCATAATGGCAAAGGTCAATGAGAATTTCCTGAAGCTTGCAAGCGGATACCTTTTTCCCGAGATCGCAAGAAGGACAAAGGCATGGCAGGAGAAGCACCCAGGCGAGAAGATCCTGAGGCTTGGCATCGGTAACACAACCGAAGCGCTTCCCCCGTACCTTGTGAAGAAGATGAAGGAGAAGCTCGATGCTCTCTCAGACAGGGCAACGTATACCGGATACGGCGATGAGCAGGGCGATACAGCCCTCAGGACTGCGCTTGCCGCAATGTATGAAAGAGAGTATGGCGTCAAGCTCGATCCGATGGAGTTCTTCGTCTCGGATGGCGCAAAGAGCGATGCTGCCAATATCCAGCATATATTCTCCGAGGACAGCATAGTAGCTGTGCAGGATCCGGCATACCCTGTATACGTGGACTCCAACGTTGCAGGCGGAAGGACAGGGCTCTACTGCGAGGAAAAGCAGGGCTATGAGGGCCTTGTGTATATGAGCGCCAATGAGGAGAACGGCTTCATCGCATCCGTTCCTGAGTGCCATGTCGACCTTATCTACCTCTGCTTCCCGAATAATCCTACAGGAGCTGTCGCTACAACTGAGCAGCTCCAGGCATTCGTTGATTACGCAATCAGGGAGAAGGCTATAATCATCTTCGATGCAGCCTACTGCGACTACATCAGGGAGCCTGGCTATCCCAGGACCATCTATCAGGTGCCAGGAGCTGAGAAGTGCGCTATTGAGATCAATTCCTTCTCTAAGAACGCAGGCTTCACAGGCGTCAGGCTCGGCTGGAGCATAGTGCCTTTCGAACTGGAGAGCGACAATGCTCCTCAGGGAACGATCCACAGGCTCTGGAACAGGAGGCAGTGCACGTTCTTCAACGGTGCATCGAACGTAGCTCAGGCAGGAGGCCTTGCCGCTGTATCAGAAGAGGGAAGGGCTGAATGCAGGGAGCTTGTCGATTACTACCTTGGCAATGCCAGGATCATAAAGGAAGGACTTGAGAACGCTGGGCTGAAGTGCTATGGCGGAGTCAACAGCCCTTACATCTGGGCTGAATGCCCCAATGGCATGAAGAGCTGGGATTTCTTCGACCATCTTCTGGATAAGGCCCATGTGGTCGTTACTCCTGGAGTAGGCTTCGGAGCTGCTGGTGAGCATTTCATAAGAGTATCCTCCTATGGACACAGGGAGGATGTCGAGAAGGCTGTAAAGAGCATAGTGGAGAATATCCGATGACAGAAAAGAACCTGCCAATGGCATCCTCCGATCTCATTGCTTTCGCAGATAAGGTCGGAACTCCTTTCAATATCTACGATGGAAGGGCAATCGCAGCCAATGCCGAGAGGATGAAGAGCGCATTCGGATGGGCTCCTTCGTTCATCAACTACTTCGCTGTGAAGGCGCTTCCTAATATCAGCATACTGCGCCTCCTTGCTTCCCATGGATTCGGCGCTGACTGCTCCTCGCTCCCAGAGCTCCTGCTTGCAAAGGAAGCAGGGCTATCAGGAGACAGGATCATGTTCAGCTCCAATGACACTCCTGATGAGGAATTCAGGATGGCATATGATATCGGGGCTGTCATCAACCTCGATGATATAAAGCACATAGAGTCAGTGGAAAGGGCATGCCCTGCATTCCCTGAGACTATCTCATTCAGGTACAATCCGGGCCCGGACCGCACAGGCAACGCAATAATCGGAAACCCTGTCGAGGCAAAGTACGGTGTGACAAAGGATCAGGTAGTGGATTGCTATAGGATTGCGAAGGAAAAGGGCGCAAGGCATTTCCTTCTGCATACCATGGTTGCATCCAATGAGCTGAATCCCGATTACATCGTCGAGACAGCAAGGATGCTGTTTGAGCTTGTCAGGAGGATCAAGGACGAAGCCGGCGTCAGCATCGAGGCAATAGACCTCGGCGGAGGCGTGGGCATCCCATACCGCCCTGAGAACGATGCTATCTCGTTCGAGTACCTCGGAAGCGAGATCGGGAAGCTCTACAGGGAGATGATAGAGAAGGAGGGGCTTGCGCCTCTCAGGATCTCATTCGAGTGCGGCAGGTGCATCACAGGTCCCTATGGCTACCTTGTTTCCAGGGTCAGGCATGTTGTCCATAAGTACAAGGATTACGTCGGCCTTGATGCATGCATGGCGGATCTGATGAGGCCAGCCCTATACGGCGCATACCACCACATCACAGTGCTAGGCAAGGAGAATGCCCCGAAGGACCATGTGTACGATGTCACAGGATCCCTATGCGAGAACAACGACAAGTTCGCAATCGACAGGCCTCTTCCTGAAATAGAGGAGGGCGATATCCTCGCAATCCACGACACAGGCGCGCATGGCCATGCTATGGGCTTCAACTACAACGGCAAGATGAGGCATGCTGAGTATCTTATCGCAGAGGATGGCTCGCTGCTCAGGATCCGCAGGGATGAGACATACGAGGATTATGTCAGGACTATGCTCTTCGAGCCGGAGAGGGTATGAGGGAATTCAGGTATAGGACCAGGGTCTACTATTCGGACACTGACTGCGGAGGGATAGCATACCACGCAAGGTATCTTGACTGGGCTGAGCATGCCAGGACTGAGATGCTCCGCCAGATCATGCCCTCCCTCTCGCAGCGCGAGATGGGCATGAGCGATCTTGCGTTTGTCGTCAAGTCCATTTCGATCGAGTACGATTCCCCTGCATTCCTGGATGATGAGATCGAGGTCGTTACATCCGTGGAGAAGATGGCATCTGTATATGGCGTCTTCTCCCAGGACGTATTCAGGGGAGATGTGCTTCTATCGCATCTTTCCGTGAAGGTTGCCTTCATTTCGCTTTCCACTAAGCGCCCTGTCAGGATGGATCCCGGGATCGTCAAGGCTCTCAGCAATCAGGGATAGAAGAACAGGCATAGCCTGTCTATTGCAGGGAACATGGAAGGCATCAGGCAGGAAGAGAGCCTGAAGCATACGCTGATCACAAGGAAGAATGCATAGACAAGGGAGAGGACTCTGATTGCCTTCTCCCTTCCTTTTATCTCCAGGATCAGCGGATTCACAAGGCGCGAATAGGAGAGAGCCATTACAGACCAGAAGACAGAATACAGAAGGCATATCCTGCCATTGAGGTTGAATGGCTTCGTGCTGTAGTTCCAGCTGGGGGTGCCAAGGATCAGCTCCTCAAAAAAAGATGCTGAGTACTCTATGGCGGATGCTGCGATGAACGAGAATAAAAGGATCTCTGCCGAGGATCTCCTCTTCTCCATGAAGAGGGTGATGAGAAGCGCCGCAGCGCCGTATACAGGGTTGATCAGCGGAATGAACATGATTCCGCTTCTCCATGTGAAGGCTCCGTCCTTCACAAGGAAGAGAAGCGTTTCCCAGAGCCCTCCTATGGCTCCGCCGATGAAGAATGATGTAAGGAGCGTGTATCTTCTTTCCATACTCCTCCAATGCATATTCCATGCCAAACTGAATATAATAGGAAATATGGCAATCAGTGCCATTTTCCATGGTTTTTCAAGCCATAAGCTGGCATTCCTGCCCATTTCGGGTAAGAATCGCTATAGGAGGAAGGATGATCATACATGGCTTTCAGAAGATGACCCTTGTCGATTTCCCTGGAAAGGTTGCGTGCATACTCTTCACAGGGCACTGCAGCTTCCGCTGCCCATTCTGCCATAACGGATCCCTGGTACTGGATCCGGAATCGCAGCCGGTTGTGGATAATGATGAGGTGTTCTCATATCTTGAGAGGAGAAGGAGGATGCTCGACGGAGTAGTGGTCACAGGAGGCGAGCCTACGCTTCAGCCTGATCTGATTCCGTTCATGAGGAGAATCAAGGACCTTGGGTACCATGTGAAGCTCGATACCAATGGCTATTTCCCTGATGCAGTCGAGGCTGCAATCGAATCCGGATGCGTCGATTACATCGCCATGGATGTGAAGAACAGCCTCGGCATGTATGCTCAGACAGCGGGAATCCCATCCTTCGATCCATCAAGGATCCTCAGAAGCATATCGATCCTCATGGAAGGAAGGACCGATTACGAGTTCAGGACCACTGTGGTGAGGGAGCTTCATAGCGTCGAATCGATCGACCAGATGGGCCGCATGCTCAAGGGAGCCAGAAGGCATTTCCTGCAAAGCTATGTTTATTCAGAAGATATCATCGATCCTGTTTATTCAGCCCCGACGGCAGATCAGATGGAAAGGTATAGTGAAATCCTAAAAACCTATATAGAAAATGTATCGATTCGGGATAGATGAAATACACACTATATATAGTGTATAGTTTATTGAAGCACTCAAATTGTGGAGTACCTATTGCCTTTGCTGAATCCTCATGATAAGATATATACCGTATCTTCGGAGGAAATAATGTACAACGTAGTTAAGAGGGATGGCAAAGTCGTAGGCTTCGACATAAGGAAGATCGCTGACGCCATCAGGAAAGCCTTTGATTCTATCAATAAACCATATACAGACAACATCCTTGACTTCATAGCGCTCAAGGTCACAGCGGATTTCTCATCCAAGGTGAAGGATGGCAAGGTGACCGTCGAGGACATCCAGGATTCTGTCGAGTCTGTTCTCAGCGAAGCCGGATATGGCGATGTAGCCAAGTCATATATTCTCTACCGCAAGCAGCGTGAGAGAATCAGGAACATGAAGTCGACCATCCTTGACTACAAAAGCGTTGTCGACAACTACCTGCACCTCAATGACTGGCGCGTGAAGGAGAACAGCACAGTCACCTACTCGGTAGGAGGGCTGATCCTTTCCAACAGCGGTGCCATAACCGCGAACTACTGGCTTTCGGAGATATATGATGAGGAGATCAGCAAGGCCCATCGCAACTGCGATATCCACATCCATGACCTCTCCATGCTCACAGGCTACTGCGCAGGCTGGTCCATCAAGCAGCTTATCCAGGAAGGGCTTGGCGGAATACCCGGAAAGATCACATCATCCCCAGCCTCGCATCTCTCGACCCTGTGCAACCAGATGGTCAACTTCCTTGGGATCCTGCAGAATGAGTGGGCTGGAGCACAGGCCTTCTCATCGTTCGATACATACCTTGCTCCATTCGTGAAGGCTGACAATCTCAGCTTCGATCAGGTGAAGAAGTGCATCGAGTCTTTCGTATATGGAGTGAACACCCCGTCAAGATGGGGAACGCAGGCTCCTTTCTCGAATATCACCCTTGACTGGAAGTGCCCTGCGGATCTGAAGAACGTTCCTGCGATAGTCGGAGGCAAGGAGCAGGACTTCACATATGGTGAGTGCCAGAAGGAAATGGATATGGTGAACAAGGCCTTCATCGAGATCATGATCGAAGGCGATGCCAATGGAAGGGGATTCCAGTATCCGATTCCTACATATTCTATCACAAAGGACTTCGACTGGTCGGAGACAGAGAACAACAGGCTCCTTTTCGAGATGACTGCAAAGTACGGAACCCCTTACTTCTCCAACTACATCAACAGCGATATGTCGCCTAACGATGTAAGGTCCATGTGCTGCAGGCTCAGGCTGGACCTGAGGGAGCTGAGGAAGAAGTCAGGAGGCTTCTTCGGCTCTGGCGAGAGCACGGGATCTGTCGGCGTCGTCACAATCAATCTTCCGAGGATCGCATACCAGGCAAAGGACGAAGCGGACTTCTATTCCCGCCTTGACAGGATCATGGATATCTCAGCAAGGTCCCTCAAGGTCAAGAGGACTGTCATCACGAAGCTTCTGGATGAAGGTCTCTATCCTTACACTAAGAGATACCTCGGTACATTCGCGAACCACTTCTCCACAATCGGGCTCGTAGGAATGAACGAAGCATGCCTCAATGCTTCCTGGATCGGAGTCAACCTAGGTGAGAAGAAGGCTCAGGACTTCGCTATAGATGTCCTTAACCATATGAGGAACAGGCTCTCCGATTACCAGGAGCAGTACGGGGATCTCTACAATCTCGAGGCAACTCCTGCTGAATCCACATCGTACAGGCTTGCTAAGCACGATGTTGAGCAGTTCCCTGGCATCATCACAGCATCATCTGACTGCAATGCGCCGTACTATACCAACTCGTCGCATCTGCCTGTAGGATACACGGATGATATCTTCGAGGCTCTTGATATCCAGGATAGGCTTCAGACTCTTTATACATCCGGAACCGTTTTCCATGCATTCCTTGGTGAGAAGATGCCTGACTGGAGGTCCGCTGCATCCCTCGTCAGGAAGATCGCCGAGAACTACGAGCTTCCGTACTACACCCTGAGCCCTACATACTCAGTATGCAAGGAGCATGGGTACATCGCAGGGGAAGTCTATAAGTGCCCCGTCTGCGGCGGCGTGACAGAGGTCTACTCAAGAATTACCGGATACTACAGGCCTGTGCAGAACTGGAATGCAGGAAAGACCGAGGAGTTCAAGGAAAGAAAGGAGTACGATATCGCATCATCCCGCCTCACCCATAGGGGAATCCTCCGCAGGAGCGCAGAAAGCCAGGCTATGCCTGAGCCGGCAGAGACCCTTCTCTTCACTACGAAGACATGCCCGAACTGCAGGATCGCGAAGGCAAGCCTCGATAAGGCAGGCATCAAGTACAGGATCGTCGATGCAGAGGAGAATCCCGAGCTATGCAGGGAGTATTCCGTGATGCAGGCTCCGACACTGGTAGTCGTGCAGAACGGTGAGGTCAGGAAGCTCACCGATGCATCCCAGATAAGGTCATTCGCATCATCTGCCGTATAAATCATCATCCAATCATCGAGCCGCTTTGGGATAGCCTGAGGCGGCTTTTTCCTTTTACTGTTGACAAAGAAGGCATATGGTTTCAATATGATATCAAAATGATATCAAGCAGGAGATGATATGCTCAGTATATCCGGATTATCGAAAAGCTATGGAAGCAAGAAGGCTGTATCAGGCCTGTCGCTGGAGGTAAGGGATGGCGAGCTATGCGCATTCATCGGGCACAATGGAGCTGGGAAGACAACTGCTCTCAAGGCTATTGCCGGGATCCTTCCATTCGATGAGGGAACCATTGAGATAGACGGGCACTCGATTGCAGATGATTCCATAGGGGCAAAGAGCATCATCGCATACATTCCAGATGAGCCGGATCTCTTCCAGTACATGACAGGGCGCGCATACCTCTCATTTATCGCTGATATCTTCCAGGTAGGGGAGAGGGAAAGAAAGGAGAAAGCCGGGATGTACTCAGCGCTTTTCGGTATGGAGAATGACCTTGATTCCCTTATCTCCTCATATTCCCATGGCATGAGGCAGAAGCTTGCAGTGATCTCCGGCCTGATCCACAGCCCGCGCCTGATCCTGATGGATGAGCCATTCGTGGGCCTTGATCCGATTGCAACGCATACGCTTAAGGAAATAATGAGGGATTTCTGCAGGGATGGAGGTTCGATACTTTTCTCTACCCATGTGCTTGAGGTGGCTGAGAAGCTATGCAGCAGGGTTGCGATAATAAGAAGGGGAGAGCTTGCAGCCTATGGCTCAATGGATGAAGTAAGAGGCAGCTCATCGCTTGAGGATGTTTTTCTGGAGCTTGAGAATGGGGAAGACTGAAATACTGGCAAAGAACGAGATGATGTATCTTGCAAGGCCGTTTCTCTTTTCCAGGGACGGGAAAAGGAGAAAGTCATGGCAGACAGCAGCTATATCAATGACCGCGCTGTCATCAGCGATGCTGATCTCCCTTTCCTTCGCTTATTCGCTATGCGTCTCTCTGCCATCCCTTTCCATGAAGGAAGAGAACCAGGGGCTGTTCCTCTCCATTGTCTCCATCGAGGCATTCCTTCTTGCATCCTTCATTTCTTCTCTTTCGATGTACTCAAGGCTTTACAGGGAGAAGGACATCGATTTCCTGCTTTCCCTTCCGGTAAGCGCATCGAGCATCGTTGTGGCCAAGTCATCTGGTGTTCTTGCCCAATCAGCGATCATTCTTCTTCTCCTGATGCTCCCTCAATACATACGCTCGGCATTCTTCATGGGGAACCTGGGATGCATCGCCGTATTCATCCCCTTCTTCTCTGCTCTTCTGCTTCTTGTCATGTCACTATCCCTTTTCATTGCATTCGCTCTATTCCGCATCTCTGCAAAGGCAAGGAACAGGAACCTGGCCATCACCATCCTCTCATCTGCTGTTATCATCGCCATGCTGTGCTTTTCAATGTTCCCTGCATATGGCCTGATTGAGGAAGAAGCAGGCAGAAGCAGCTTCGTGAGAACTCTCTCAATCATCTCATCCGAAAGCATCCCGCTCTCCTTAGCGGCCATGGTTCTATCAGCGCTGCTTGCTGCAGCAGCATCGCATCTTGCCGCAGGAAGCTATCCATGCATATCATTCCCGGAGGATAGAAGAGGGAAGAGGCCATCCTCCTGGGCGAGGATGAGGAGCATGCAGGGGGCGCTCCTTGTGAGGGAAGCAAGGCATTTCCTGGCAACCCCCGTGTATCTGATCAACTCATCCGTAGGGATCCTGATGCTCGCTGTCCTCATCATAGTATTCGCAGTTGACAGACAGAGGCTGTCTTCTCTTCCTCTCCCTATGGACAGAGTGGTTTATCTGGCGATAATTGCAGCCTCATCGGTGAATACTGTTTCATCTCCATCCCTGTCCCTTGAGGGGAAGGGATGGGATATAATGAAATCGCTTCCGGTTGAGGGAAGGGCAATCCTGAAGGCGAAGATCGATCTGCATATCGCAGCCACTCTGCCTTTCTCATTGCTTGTCCTTCTGGTTTTCTCTGCGATCCTGGGCATCCCATATCATATTGCGGTCCTCATGGCATGCTCGGTCTCTTCAGCTGTTGTCCTTTCTGCATCGGTTGGCCTGATGATGGACATCCTATTTCCCATTCTTGAATGGAAGAGCGAGGCAGAGCCTGTGAAGAGGAATCCAGCGCTGCTATGCTCAATGCTTATAAGCGTGCTGCTTGCCTCTCTCACATCCTCGTTCTACATGGCATCCGGGAGCATGATCTCTCTGCTTTTTCAGGCTGCCATTCTTATTTCGATTGCTATCCCGGTCAATTGCTGGGTATATAACAAAGGCGCTGCAAGGCTATATTGGCTGAGCGTGCGCTGAAGGAGCTTATAATGGAAAGAATCGCCGAAAGGAAAATGAAGGCATGCAGCGGAATGGCTGCAATGATCGTTCTGATAGTCCTTCTTCTGCTCTCCGTTGCAGGAATGATCGCAGGTGGGATCCTCATAGATGAGTATGAGAGTGTATCAGGCATCGCGATCATGGTTGTCTCGATCATCCTATTTTCAATCGTCTCTGTGTCATTCGCAGGCCTCAAGGCTATCAAGCCGAATGAGGCAGCGGTGTTCTCCCTGTTCGGGAAGTATGCAGGCACTATCAGGGAAGCAGGCTTCTATTTCGTCAATCCGTTTGCTGCAGCATGCGGGCCTATGAAGGAGAGGACTGCATCTGAGTCCAGGCAGCCTGGATCGCAGTCATCCCCAAGACGCACGGTGTCCCTGAAGGTGCAGACACTGGTAAACGATGTCCAGAAGGTCAATGACAAGCTTGGCAATCCTGTGATGATAGGCGCAATCGTCGTCTGGAGGGTCTCCGATCCGACAGCTGCTGTATTCGCTGTCGAAAACTACAGGTCATACATCTCCAACCAGTCCGATTCGATCATAAGGAACGTCGCAAGGCTCTATCCATATGACTCGATCGATGATGGAGAGGATGGCGATGACGAGATGACGCTAAGGGGCTCTGCAAGCGATATTTCGGAGCATATGAAGAACGAGCTTCAGGACAAGGTAAGGGACGCAGGCCTTGAGATCATGGATGTCAGGATCAATCAGCTGTCATATGCGCAGGAGATAGCATCGGCAATGCTCCAGCGACAGCAGGCTGTTGCTGTGATAGCTGCAAGGAAGAAGATCGTCGAGGGAGCTGTGAGCATGGTCCAGATGGCGCTCGATGAGCTCAAGAAGGGCGATATCGTTGAGCTTGATGAGGAAAGGAAGGCACAGATGGTCTCCAATCTGCTTGTTGTCCTATGCGGCAACAAGGATGCTCAGCCTATTGTCAACAGCGGGTCGATCTACTGATGGCAGCAGATAGCGATAAGACCAAGAAGCAGGTGCCGCTCCGCCTCTCCAGGACGCTCTATGAGGAGCTGATGGAGTGGGCGGAGGCTGACTTCAGGTCCCTGAACGGGCAGATTGAGTACCTTCTCACGGAAGCCGTGAGAAGGAGAAGGAAATCAGAGGGCAGAGACAAAGGCCCTGACTCTATCTGAGTTCTCTTGTGAGAGCTCGTCTGAAGGTGTACCCAATGCAAGGAACGAGAACTCAAGATCCAGGTAGGATGCCATCTCCTTCATGAGGTCCCTTAGAAGTGAGTATTCCCTGTCCTCGGTATCTGCTTCCCCTCCGTTCACGATGAATGCAAGCTTCCTTAGCTTCGCATTCTTCCAGTCTATGCTGTAAAGCCTGTCGATGAAGGCCTTTGTCTGCGCCGTGAGTCCCCACCAGTAGATAGGGGAGATGATCAGAAGCGTGGTGCTGTCCATAACCATGGGATAGAGGGCCTGGAAATCATCCGGGAACACGCATCCCTTTCCGTTCTGCCTATGGCAGGATTCGCATGCCCTGCATGCTGCTATTCTCTTATCCCTAAGGTATACGACGCCTGGGTTCTCAAGCATCCCTGCTGCTATTTCAGCAATAGCATCCGAGTTCTTCCCCTTTCTGGGGCTGCCTGCTACTATCATATTCATCTGCAATTCCTCCCTATGGCCTTGCCATCCTTTATTTCGATTATCCTATCGGAGATATGGCAGGCATATCCTATCTGATGCGTTGCCATCACGATAGTCGTGCCATATAGCTCATTCATATCCAATACCATGTTGATTATCTCGGAAGAGAGTGATGCATCGAGGTTCGCTGTGACCTCATCCAGGAACAATATCTCCGGCATGTGCATGAAGGCTCGAGCCATCTGGAAGCGCTGGAGCTGGCCCTGTGAGTACTGATTTGGCCTTCTGCTGGTGTCAATACCGTATAATCCAGTCCTTCTGAGCGCATCATCCCTGTTCCTGCCGCCGTTCTCGGAAAGCGACTTGCCTATGCTCCTTGATGGATCGAATGCTGTTATCGGATCCTGGTATATGAATGCGATCCTGCCCTCTTCGATCCTGACGATTCCGCAGTCTGGCCTGTCGAGCCCTGAGAGTATCCTCATCAGCGTTGTTTTCCCGCTTCCGGATCTTCCCAGGATGGAAACGATGCTTCCTTTTTCGATGCTGAGGCATATATCCTCAAGCACAGCCTTTCTTTTTTCACCAAGGACGGAGAATGAACGGCTTATTCCGATTGCTTCAATGCTATTCACTTCCTTCTCCTGATGCATGATGATGCTTTCTCAGCGCTGTCATCGAATACCGGGATATAGGTGCTGCATATCTCTTCTTTTTCCCTGCATGCTCTGAGAAACGGGCATCTTCCGTCCCTTTCCATCACAGACGGCATGGCCCCTTCGATGAATCTCAGCCTCTCTTTCCTGCTTTCAGGCATCCTCCGGCATTCAAGGAGCATGCCTGTGTATGGATGCAGCGGGCTGCTGAAGGCATCCCTTCCTTTCTCTATTATGCAGCCTCCGTACATCGCATAGCACATATCCGCATATGCAGCTGCTTCATAGTCGTGGGATACAAGGAGGATGGCCATGCCTTGATCTGCGAGATTCCGGAGCAGGGCATATATCGTATCAGCGCTCTCCTTGTCCAGTGCAGAGCATACCTCATCCGCGATAAGCAGGTCCGGCTTCATAGCAAGCGCAACCGACAGCGACGCTCTCTGCTTCATACCTCCCGATAGCTGGAAAGGGTAGAGCCTTGAGGCTTCCGCGCTCAATCCCATTGAGCATAGTATGCTCTGCGCATCATTGTCGGAGCAGGGAAAGCCGCATCTCTTCAGCACGGCTTTTATCTGCTTGCCGATTCTGATGTATGGGGACAGGAGGATATCGGGGTCCTGGAAGGCGATGGCCTTCCTCACTCCCTCCTTGATTTCGATTCTTCCTGATGCGATTCTTGCGTCCTTTGGCAGAAGCGACATGATGGCCCTGGAGAGCACGGTCTTGCCTGAGCCTGACTGACCTGAGAGAAGTGTTATCTCACCGCTTCTGATGGTAATGGAGCATTTCTCGATTGCTGGCTTGAAGGAATCGGAGCTGAACGCAACCGTCAGCTCCTCTGTCTTCGCTACTATGGACATGATTATCCTGTACTTTTCGGGCAAGGCGGATTTGAACCGCCGACCCCAAGTCCCCCAGACTTGTACGCTAAACCCCTGCGCTATTGCCCGTATGCTTTATGTAATCTATCACAATGCGATGCAATAGTCAAATCAGGATCAGTAGCCGAAGCTTCCATCCACAAGGAGCACCTCGATTCTCTCCTTTGCCCTCTGCCGCGAAAGGATCACAGTGTTGCAGCAGATCGTATTCCCGCATGAGAACGAGCACATCAGGTCATCGCGGTCGCATTCTGTATTCCTGCATTCCCCTGCGGCACTGCAGTATGTATCGATCCCGAGCCTCTTCGCATTCTCCGGGGCTGCGATCCTCTTCACCCTCGATACAGCCTCGGAAAGATTTCCCACAACCTTATTCGTTCCGGCGATCAGGAATACCTTCCTTGGCCCATAGAGGATCGCTGAAGTCCTGTTGCTGGTTCCGTCGACGAGGTATATCTCGCCATGTTCAGTTATCGCATTCGCTGACGCAAGGTAGAAGTCTACGCTATAGCTTTCATGGAATATCCTCTCTACATCGGCGCCTTCCTTGTATCTGTCATGGAAATCGTATTCCCCTGATCTGAGCATATCGAGCACTCCGAGCTGGGAAAGGGTCACTGATCCTCCTACAGCTGCTGAAGATCCAGCTGGCATCGCTGATCTGAGGTAATCGATAAGCTCATCCTTGCCCTTGAAGAAGCGGAAGCCGAAGCAGTTTGCCTTCAGAGCCTTCTCTAGTCTTTCAGTATCCATATTGCCTCCATGTATATTCCACTTATTCTATCATGCAAACGGGTATTATATTAAGTCCATGAAGATAACTTTCCATGGTGCAGCTGGCTGCGTTACTGGCTCCTCCACTCTCGTTGAGCATGATGGCTTCACGCTTCTGGTGGATATCGGAATGGCTCAGGGAAATGATGAGAGGAGAATCGGGAACGATCTTGCATTCAAGGCAGGATCGGTTGATGCCGTTATTCTCACGCACTCCCATATCGATCACTCGGGAAGGCTCCCCCTGCTTGTGAAGGAGGGCTTCAAGGGGACCGTGTACTCGACAGAGGCTACAGAGAAGCTCTGCTCTATCATGCTTGCCGATTCTGCGAACATACAGGAGAGCGAGGCTGAGTGGAAGAACAGGAAGAGAAGGAGATCCGGCGAGAAGCCCGTCTCACCGTTGTACACATCGAAGGATGCCAGGGATGCTATGCACCTCTTCAATCATGTGCAGTACAATGAGAGGGTATATCTCCAGCCAGGTCTTTCGTTCGAGCTCTATGATGCAGGACATCTCCTGGGATCGGCATCGGTGCGCATCTTCTATATGGAAGAAGGCAAGGAGAAGTCGATAGTATTCTCCGGGGATATCGGTAATACGGCGCAGCCGATGATAAAGGATCCTGTGCCGATCGGAGATGCCGATTACGTTGTCATGGAGTCCACCTACGGGGACAGGAACCACAAGGATGGCGTGATCGATGAGAGATCCAGCATAATGATGAAGGCTGAGAAGCTTGCTTCGATCATCGACAGGACATTCAGAAGGGGAGGCAATGTCGTCGTTCCTTCATTCGCAGTCGGGAGAACGCAGGAGATCCTGTACCTTCTGAGAATCATCATTGATAGGAAGATGCTCGGCTATGATGTCCCTGTCTTCCTCGATAGCCCTTTGTCCGAGAAGGCAACTAGGGTGTTCTCGGAGTGCCTGAGAAAGGATTACTTCGATAAAGAGGCAATGGAGATGATAAAGCGGGGAGAGAACCCTGTATCATTCCCGTCATTGGTTGCTATAGAGGATGCCGAGGGCTCGAAGGCTCTCAATGCCCGGAAGGAGAGCGCTGTCATAATATCATCATCAGGGATGTGCGAGGCCGGAAGGATAAGGCATCACCTCAAGCATAATCTCTGGAGAAGGGAATCAACGGTGCTCTTCGTAGGTTATCAGGCAGAGGGGACGCTTGGAAGGCTGCTGGTGGATGGCGCTGACCACGTGACTCTGTTCGGAGAGCAGATCGAGGTCCATGCTGAGATCGAAATACTGGAGGGCGTATCTGGCCATGCGGACCAGGCAGGGCTTATCAGATGGATAGAGGGCTTTGCTCATAAGCCGGTTCATGTATTCGTGAATCATGGAGAGAAGAGCGTTGCAAGGTACTTTGCCTACAAGCTGCATGAGCTGGGGTACAGCGCGAATGCGCCTGATATCCTATCATCCTATGATCTGGGAAAGGATGCACTGCCTGAGGCTGAAAGCATTAGGCTTGAGGAGAGGACAGAGCATGACTTGTCTGCAGGCTTGTCGTTTCTCGAGAATAAGAAGAATTCGCTTGAGAATCTGATTGCGCTGCTCGAGAAGGCTGCAGAGGAGGAGAGCGATAGCAGGAAGAAGAGAAAGCTTGCAGACGACATAGCAAGACTAGGCTCTGACCTGGAATTCCTTGCAATGAAATGGAGGAGAAAATAAAAAACCATGCCTATTTCATTGCAGAATAAAAGATTGATGTAAACCGGTAAAAAAAAGTTGCAAATTTTTCAAAAAGGGGTTTACAATGAAGGGACAATCGTGTACATTACTATGACGTTGGCCGGCAGATGACGGCCGGCGATAAAAGGTCTTTGACATAGATGAGCGAAGGGGAAGAGAGAAGGAAAATAGAGGCATAGCAGGCCTCTGTCAATTCAAGCGAACGGCAAAATAGAGCGGAAAAAGCAAAAAGCCGGTTCGTGCGAGCGACGGGAAAGGACGAAGAACATAGCCCCGGGCTTGCCCGGGGATCCATGACGGAGAGTTCGATCCTGGCTCAGAACGAACGCTGGCGGCGCGT
>JAXFQZ010000059.1:0-7997 GCA_034178685.1 Candidatus Ornithospirochaeta sp.
TAGAGAAGAAGGCAAAGGAATCGTTCATCAGCGATGTTGCCATCTGGTCGAGAATCACCGGATTCGATGCTGTTGCAAACTATCCTCCCCTCTTCTCATCATTCGTGAAGACAGCAGATGCACTTGGATTCAGCGACATCGAGAATGAGCTGTACCTTGCATCAATGAATATCACATCCAATGAGATGCTCTCTGATTTCAGAAGCTCGATCGAAGGAAGAGCCTTATCCGGGAGACTGGTCAGGATGGACGGGCTTCTTTCAGCCGTATTCGGAGAAGAGGGAGGAGAAGCCATTGCAATGGGAAATGATAAGACTTCCCCGCTGTCGTATGCAGATGGATTCTATTGCTTCGGCGAAGGGGATGTGGAAATCGGCAGAAGCACGGCTCTTTCATATCCTGATGCAATATACTATCCATCCGTTGTTCATTACGATGCTTTCTCTATTGCTGAGCAGTGCGTAAGCGAATACGAATACGCGCTCTTCGTGAAGGCAAATCCTGAGTGGGGAAAGGACAGCAAGGATGCTCTTATTGAAAAGGGGCTCGTCGATTCCTCATACCTCGATGGAATAGTGCTTTCAACCACTGCAGCATCTCCTAAGCCTGTAAGGAACATCAGCTACTATGCAGCCCAGGCTTACTGCTCATGGCTAAGCTCTGAAACTGGGGATTCATACAGGCTGCCGACAGAGGCTGAGTGGACAGCTGCCGCATTATCGACAGATGGTTCATTCAGCAGTTCGCTGCTGCTCTCCGATTCGCCATCAGCTTATCCAAAGGGCATGCTTGGACAGGTCTGGGAATTCACATCTGATAGCTTCATTCCTCTGTCGAGGGCAGCTTCCTTCAATGGATCGATACCTGATGAATATGATGTCTTCGATATCATCGTCAAAGGAGGAAGCTTCATCAATAAGGATGCTGATGTCCATAGCATAGGAGTATTCCCCAGGTCATACTGCTCTGAGTATACTGGTTTCAGGGTAGTCAAGGAGCAATGATGATCAAAACCATCCAGAAGAACAAGAAAGCATACTTCAATTACGAGATCATAGAGGAGCTAGAGGTCGGTATTGAGCTCCAGGGTACGGAAGTAAAATCAATCAGGGAAGGAAAATGCTCCTTCTCCGATAGCTATATCACTGTGAAGAATGGGCAGCTCAGCCTCATCGGATTCCTGATCCAGCCCTATTCACATGGCAATATCTTCAACCACGAAACAGCAAGGAACAGAAGGCTCCTGGCCCATAAGATGGAAATCAAGAAGCTTTCCAGGAAGGTCGAGGAGAAGGGATTCACGCTTGTCCCTCTTGAAATCTATCTGAAGGACAATCTCGTCAAGATGAGAATCGCGCTATGCCGAGGAAAGAACGTCCATGACAAGAAGGAAGCTATCAAGGAAAAGGACCTTAAGATGGATGCAAGAAGGGAGCTCAGGGAACTCAATAGATTCTGAGTCCCCTATTTCTCGAATGCGCTCTGACCGAATAGGATGATGCTGTTGAGCTTTGCTGCAAGCTCTTCCACAGGCTTATCGAAATCTGCAAGGATCCACTGCTCTATCACGTTGACCGCACCGCCGACGATGAAGAAGTAAAGAGTGGTAGCATCATCGGAATCCAGCTTCAGTGAGTCGGACCAGTTCTGCACAGCAGAAGGAAGACAGAACATCAGGATGTTCTTCAGGAAGGACTTATCGCCATTCTCTGATAGAAGAAGCATGCACATCTCCTTGTTTTCCTTTGCGCAGCTGAGAATCAGCTCAAGTATCTCCGTCACAGACTTTGTCGTATCGGAGGAAATATTCACTTCGGATAGAAGACTCTCAAGAAACTGTGCTTCAATCTCATCAAGCAGATCCTTTACGCTCTGATAATGGGAATAGAACGTATTCCTGTTGATCGTTGCAAGAGAGCATATCTCGCTGATCGTTATCTGATCCAGTCTTTTCCTATGAAGCAATGTAAGAAGAGCATTCTTCAGCCTCTCCTTCGTCTTGATGATTCTTACATCCAGCTTAGTTGCCATCTCCGACTCCTGAATAATCTGATTGGAGGTGGGGAGACTCGAACTCCCGTCCTAACAGTCTACCCATAAACATCTACGAGCGTAGTCCTGATTCGGTTCTTACTCTCCGTTCAGACACAGGACGGACGTCCCGGAGCAGCATCGCCTAAGAGTCCCCTGGATGACGGCGAGGCACCCAAGGCAAGTCCCCTTTGTAAGAAAGGATCCCGGTGCCAGGGACTTAACACCTGATCCTACCTTCAGGCTACTTGATCAAGCAGCGAGGAGGCATGCTTCGTCAGAGACGATTTCGTCTTCTTTCTTTGCATTTAATTTTGTTTTGCCGGTTTTACAAGTCAGCTCTTGGTTCGCAGTCTACGGCATAGCAAAGCCAGTCGAAACCAGAACACCCCCAAATTCAATTAGAATATAGTAATAAAACCATAAGTTTTCAAGCATGTTTGGCAACAATATGTTCGTTTAGTTCTCCAAAAAACGATTCAAGGTCATCAAAGCGCAGCGATGCATACTCATCCAGATATGTGCTGTCCCTGTTTACAATGACTATCTTCTTCCTGTTGGTGGCTGAGTAATATGGGAGAGAAGCCGCAGGATTGACAATAAGGGATGAACCGCAGACAAGCACCAGGTCGGAATAGGAGAAGCTTGATACTCCCCTGCTGAGCAATGACTGGTCGAGGCCCTCTCCGTAGAAGACGATATCTGGCTTTATCGTGCCTCCGCACTGCTTGCAGACTGGCACGATTCCGCTGTTCACTGCCCTTGCGATCGTATCGTAATCATAGTACGAATGGCAATCCATGCAATATCCAGCACGAAGGGAACCATGGAGCTCATATACCTTCTTCGAGCCTGCCTTCCTATCAAGGGAATCGATATTCTGAGTGAATATGCCATCTGTGAGCTTCCCTATGCCTTCAAGCACGGCTAGTGTCCTATGTATGATATTAGGCTCGTACTTATCCATCTGGTACCAGTATGGGCGGGCCCATTGATAGAAGACATCAGGATGCTCTTTGAAGAAATCGATATCAAGAATGTCCTCAACCCTCATGGAGCCGAATTCCCTGCTATATAATCCCTCAGAGGACCTGAAGTCAGGAATCCCTGACAATGTGGATACTCCAGCTCCCGTCAAAGCGACCATTCTCCTTGACTTTGACAAGAGATCGATGAAGGTCCCGAAATCAGACAATCTCCGCTCCTTTGAAAGTGTTGCCCGATAGCTCACGGGCCTCTACGAATACGACATCGCCTGCCTTATGCTCTCTGATGGCAGGGAATACGATAAAGTCATTGTGCTCACCCCTGGAAAGGTACATGGACTCGTCATCCCTGCTTCTTCCCTGCACGATAACCCTTGCCTTATAAGGCAGCAATCCCTTCTTTATCCTGGATTGCCTCTCGAGCTGTTCCTCTATGAGCCTTTCAAGGCGGCGGATCTTCACATCATCCGGAATCTGATCAGGCATATCGAAGGCCCTCGTTCCCTCCCTCGGGTTGAAGTAATACATGAAAGCCTCTGTGCATCCCATGTACTCCATCAAAGATAGTGTCTCCTCATACTCTTCCTCTGTCTCAGAAGGGAAGCCTGTCATGACATCTGTTGCGAAGGTAAGGCCCTCTATTGTCCTCATCCTGTCTATAAGTGAAATGAAATCCTCACGCGTGTTCTTTCTGTTCATCAGCTTCAGGATCCTTGTTGATCCTGACTGCATAGGAAGATGAATATGCTTTGCGACTCTTTCGTTCCTTCTTATTTCCTCTATGAGCCTATCAGAGAAATCCTTTGGGTGAGGGGATTCGAATCTGACGAATATGATGTTTTCCATCAACCCTGTTATGATGCTCAGCAGCTCGGGGAAATCCACATCCCTGCCCTGATACACCTGATGGTATGAGTTTACGTTCTGCCCAAGGAGCGTAATCTCCCTGACGCCCTTAGACTCCAGGAACCTTATTTCCTTTATTATATCCTCTACGCTTCTTGAGACTTCCCTTCCCCTTACATACGGCACGATGCAGTATGAGCAGAAGTTGTTGCAGCCATTCATTATAGGAACATAGCTCGAGAACTCTCCTTCCTGGTAATATGATCCAAGGAATGAATAGGAATCCTGATGAACGATCCTGCTTCCCTCCAGGAAATCAGGAATCTCGCTCTTATCGTTTGTTCCAACAACAAGATCGATGTATGGAGCTTCCTTCTTAAGCTCCTCCTTCATCCTCTCAGCCATGCAGCCAGTCACAATAATCCTCAGGTCCCTCTTTCTCTTTATCGCATTGAAGTACCCAAGCCTTCCCCATATCCTGTTCTCAGCAGTCTTTCTTACAGAGCATGTGTTTATTATAACGGCATCTGCCTTGCTGCTGTCTTCTGTCTTCTCGAATCCCCTGCCCTTGAGGATTAGCTCAAGAGCATTCGATTCAGCAATATTCATCTGGCATCCATAGGATTCAATCAGGTATCTCATCTTTCCATCCTTGCCTGGTAGGTATTCTCCATCAGCATCGCTACTGTCATCACTCCGACTCCGCCGGGCACAGGAGTAAGCGAGACATCCCGATTGCCGAATGAATCATAGTCCACATCCCCCACTACCCTGAATCCGCTTCTCTTCGAGCTGTCCTCGATCCTGTTTATGCCAACATCGATCACAGCAGCCCCATCCTTGATATACGAGCTATCGATGAATCCTGGCTTGCCTACTGCCACGATCACGATATCAGCATCGAGAGTATGCTTTCTTAGATCCTCTGTATATGAATTGCATACTGTCACAGTCGCATCCCTCCCCTTTGACATCAGAAGCATGGAAACAGGCTTCCCAACGATATTGCTCCTTCCGATGACTACGGCTCTTCTGCCTCTTGTCTCAATGCCATAGAAGTCGATAATCCTCATTATTCCCTTTGGAGTGCAAGGGAGAAAGCAGTCCTTGCCGATCATCAGCCTTCCTGCATTTCCCTCAGTGAAGCCATCAACATCCTTCTCAGGGGCAATAGCGGCTATTGCCTTCAGTTCATCTATTTGCTTAGGAAGCGGAACCTGGACGAGAATCCCGTCAATGCAATCATCCCTATTGAGGGATTCAATAAGATCAAGAAGCTCCTCCTCCTTGCAATCTTCACTTAGATTATACTGGAAATGCATATAGCCAAGCTCTTTGCAGGCATTGGCCTTGTTTCTTACATATGTCTGGCTCGCAGGATCGCTTCCTACAAGCACAACTGCAAGTGATGGAACTCTAAGTCCTTTATTAATAAGGAGTTGTGTTTTCTCCCTAAGCTCATTCATCACGTTATCGCGGATTGGTTTGCAATCTAATCTTCTCATCAGTTGATTTATACGCCATTTGCTATCTTCAATCAACCATGGGTTTGCTTTGCAAGTGCTATTTCTGTATAATCTTCTCAGGAGTTAACATGAAATCCAAATGCTTATCTGTTCTCATGATGCTGATGTTAATATGCTCATCTGCATTTGCTGAGACATATTACGAATCAGGCAGCCAGATCTTCTCCATCAATGCAGGTGTCGAGGTTCCGCTTACGCTAACCAACTTCGGAAACGGAAACACAACAGTTGGTCCAGGAGAAGGCGGTACGCATCTGTCTGTCGGAGGAATAGGCTCAATCGACTACCAGGTTTTCTTCAATCCTTATCTCGCAGTAGGCGGAGAACTTGGATACCAGTTCAATTTCGCTCTCGATGGAAACCTGTTCACTTCTGTTCCTATCCATCTCAAACTGACATATGTTCCTCTTCAGGGAAGATTCGAAATACCTATATCCCTTGGCCTTGGAGCCAACTACATAAGCTATGACAGCATGTCGAAGATCTGCCTGAGTGCGTCATTTGATGTAGGATTCAGGTATTTCTTCTCTGATGAATGGGGACTTGGATTAAAGACAGGAATCTCGATCATTCCTGAGCTATATACGGATTCATCCAAGAATTCGCTTATCACCCAGATTCCTGCGATACTTTCCGTATCCTATAGACACTAGGAGAATCAAATGAAGAAATTCTTAATCATATTCCTGGCTGCATCCCTCTTTGTTGCATGCAACCTCGATTCAGATACAGGTCTATTCCAGAAGATCCAGGATTCTACGGTGAATGAGAAGATCACAGCCAGCAATTATCTTGGAATGAAGGATGGCAAGCAGCTGTATATGTCAACCCTGAATGGTGTCTCTGTTTATGATATAGCGAATAAATCATATAGCACTGTAATCCCTGGCATCAGGGCTCAGAGAGAAGCGATATACGCTGATGGTGAGTATATCTATCTTCTCAGCGAGGTTGGTCAGGAAACAGAAACACCTTCTGGTTACTCTTTCGCTTACAGAGTTTATAAAAATGTAGATGATGATACTAAAGGGTTTATCGACTATCCTGATTCCTATAATCTCATCTCATTCGAAAATGAGGATTCTATTTCCAGATATCTTTACAATGGAGAGAAGCCGCTGATAAAAGCCGGGAACAAGCTTTATAGGCTGAAATTCGAAATGAATGGAGTATTACCTACAGTATCAATAGATTATACAGTAGATCTTACAGGTACTGGATTAGATACTGCGAAGGATCTCAGGTACATTGGAAACAATACATTTGCCTATATGTCGGATTCTTCCAGCAATTACCAGATTGCTGATATCAGCGATATAAGCAATATCAGAAAGAAGGATACAAAGAATACTTCCGTTCCTAAGCTAGGGTATGTAGGTGACGGTTATTTCTTCTATATCAATTCCAAGAATACTGCTTACTATCCTGATCATGCTGATCCTTCAAAGACCGTATCTTCTCAGGTAAGCACAACATATGGACCAGCAAGGCCTATACCTGTTGTAAAGTCATCTGAGTCTAAATCTATTATCGGAATCTTCCCATTTAGCAATACAGTCTTCTACTACAATTTCGCTGATAATAAATATTATTCAGCTTCTGCTAAGAACCTCTCTGGAAAGGAATGCATAGGTTTCATAAAGGCCACAGATGCTGCTGATACATACCTTGCTATTACTTCTTCTTCGGGATGCATCAAGCTGAGTATTAAGCTTGAGGCTGATGGCAGTCTGAAAGTTTCTGAAGTATAACGATTTAGATATTGATAAAGGCCTTCTGATCAGTTTTGACCTGTGACCTTCTAGTTGGACCAAAAATCCAATTAGGAGGTTTTTTTCATGAAAGTAAAGGAAGAGGATCTCAGGCGAGAGCTTCTTAAGGCAATTAACGGAGAGGACTTGATCATCAATTGTGCAAGAAGGTTGGGGATCAGGCTCAATAACTTCAAGTGCAGACTCTATACGGCGAGGATTCATGGAATCGAGTCCGTCCTTCACAGCAACCGTCCAGGTAGATATAGTGACGACCTGAAGATTGAAGTGGTAGACTCCTTGATGAAAGGAATGCCCAGACATGCCGTCGCAAGGACGTACAACATTACGGAGTCGACCTTGAATGTATGGCTGAGGAAATACGCCGAAGGTGGGCGGGAGGCATTGGGTGCTTACCGGAACCAACGTTATAGTTCTTCCTCTCCCTGATTCCAAGCTTCTCCTTCACATGTCCGATAATGGCTTTTCCCGATTATTGCTGTCCCTTTCAGCAATAATCTCCGGAAAAAGCCTTATGCCATAATGCTTGATTCCCTATACGGTGTTCACTCTCGACATCAATACGCCCGTCTCTACGTATTTACCAGTCGTTAGGGAGTATAATTGCCAGCCATCAACATGCTTTGCTCTATGTAAGTTCAAAATATTGCGTTATATTGAACTTACTTCATGAGTTATTGTTTTAAGTGCAATATATTGAACTTAGATTATTTTTCAACAGATTTAAGTTCAAAAAAGGGACAAAAATAAATCTTACATCAAACAGAACCGGAAGAATAAAAAGAAATATTACAGGATATGATTCTTTTATTCCCAACAAATTACCTCCAGAACCT
>JAXFQZ010000071.1:0-20934 GCA_034178685.1 Candidatus Ornithospirochaeta sp.
AGGGATAATGACTTCCTGGTAGGTGTCTCATTCGATGGATCGAGAAGGATACATGATGCGCTTCGCCATGGAGAGAGCGGAAGCAGGACAGCTGACAGGGTGATGGAGACGATAAGGCTTCTTGAGAAGGAGAATGTTAAGTTCAATGTCCTGATTGTCGTTACAAAGCTCGTTGCTGACAACATAGAGTCAGTCTGGAAGTATCTTCTTGATAGAAGGATATACTTCCAGCAGTACATACCATGCATGGACCCGATAGAGGGATCCGGGAAGGATTACTCGATATCCTCAGATGACTACAGGATGTTCCTGACAAAGCTCTTCGACCTCTGGTTCGATGCATTCACGCATGGCCTCTATGTCTCAGTGCGCCACTTCGACAACTATGTCTCGATGCTGATGGGAGCAGAGCCAGAGGCATGTGATATGGCAGGGCACTGCTCTATCCAGTACGTTGCAGAGAGCAATGGCGATATCTACCCATGCGATTTCTACTGCATGGATGGCTATAGGCTCGGAAACATAAACAGCGAAGGCTTCAGCGTGATAGACCAGAGAAGGCTTTCCCTTGGCTTCATCGAATCCTCATTCGCAATCCCTGAGGAGTGCTCCTCCTGCGATGCCTTCATCCTTTGCAGGGGAGGATGCAGGAGATTCAGGGACAGCGGCGGAAGATACAGATTCTGCTCAGCTATGAAGGCCTTCTATGAATACGCTTTTCCTGGCTTCCTGAGAGTCTCTGAGGCAATCCTCAGAGATCAGATGGGCAGGATCAAGGAGTGCAGATAGTCCCATCGACATGCCTTGTCTGCGTCCATGCAGTCACTTCATCCTTAGGCGGGAATGACAGGAGCATCTTCTCGTTGATGTCTATTCCCAGCCCAGGATTGCTGTTTGCGTACATGTATCCGTTCTTGACATATGGCATTCCCGGAAATGCTTCTGGAAGAAGCGGGTTGTCCATTATGTTAGTCCACTCCTGTATTCCTGTGTTATGGGCAACAAGTCCAAGGTGCGCATTGACTGCGTGCCCTATCGGGCATACATCGCTTGGTCCGTGCCATGCGGTCCTGACTCCGAAGGCCTCTGCGAATATCGCGAGCTTGCGTGCAGGTGTCAGTCCTCCGATCTGGCTGATATGGACCCTGATGAAGTCAATGAGCCTATTTGCAATCAGGTAATCCCATTCCTTCGGGTTGTTGAAGAGCTCTCCGACAGCAATCGGCGTCGATGTCTGCTCCCTCAGGATCCTGAACCACTCGCCTTGCTCAGGGGAGAGCACATCCTCAAGGAAGAAGAGCCTGTATTTCTCGAGCTCCTTGGCAAACTGTATTGCCTGTATGGGCGAGAGGCGCTCATGGCTGTCATGGAGAAGCTGCACCTTGAAGCCTACCTTAGCCCTTACGCCCTCGAATAGCCTGAGAGTGTCATCAACGTACTTCTCGGCATCGAAGTACTCTCCTGGATAGGACCCGGGAGGCGTATTCATGCTGTCGGCAAGACCGCCGTAGATTCCTACCTGTATCCTCTGGTACTTATAGCCTTCCTCATAGAACCTCTCGATGTTCTCCACTACCTCTCCAAGGCTGTTGCCGTCGGCATGGCGGTACACAGGGATGGCCTGCCTGGATTTTCCTCCGAGGAGGCTGTAAACAGGCATCTTCGCAAGCTTTCCCTTGATATCCCAGAGCGCCATGTCCACACCTGAGATGGCATTGTTCGAAATAGGCCCGTTCCTCCAGTAGCCATTCACGTTCATCAGATGCCAGAGGTCCTCGATGTTATCGACATCGCGACCTACAAGGAGAGGCTTGAGATACTCCTCAACGACCAGCTTCACTGCCTTGCTTCTGTATGCGAATGTGCCGCAGCCGAGCCCATAGAGCTCCGGTTCGCTTGTCTCCAGCTTGATTACGACGATGTTCTTTCCCGTAATATTTGCTTCTATTGCCTTGATATCCCTGATGGTGATCATGATGCCTCCCTTCGTAACTATATTGCAGATAATTTTTGTTGACAACAGAATGAACCGAGTTTATAAATATGAAAGGTAATCAAAATATATGAATTAAGTTCATAAATATGAACAAAACAAAAGGAAGGACCAGTTGAGCGAAATCAAGATGAGATCGTCGAGATCTAAATCCATTGTGAAGGAATTAATCAAGGACTGGCGTCTTTATGTTCTCCTTCTTCCTCTTTTGGTGTGGCTTGCTGTCTGGTGGTATAAGCCTATCGGCGGCCTTCTGATCGCATTCAAGCGCTACGATCCCGGCTATGGCATCATAGGCAGTGAATGGAAGGGCTTCGACAACTTCATCACTCTTACATCTGGAGTATACAGGCAGGAGTTCTGGCAGGCATTCAGGAATACCTTCATCGTATCATCCTACAGCCTCGTATTCGGTTTCCCGATCCCAATCATCCTCGCTATCGCTTTCTCAGAGATCAGGAACAAGGGAATACTGAAGGTCACCCAGACAATCACATACCTTCCTCACTTCCTGTCGGAGGTAACTGTAACAGGAATCGTTCTCATGCTTGTCAACAACGGCGTGCAGTCAACAGGAGTCATTGCCCAGATATTCGTCAACAACGGATGGCTCGATCCTGCAATGCAGTTCATGCAGAAGTCCAATTTCTTCAGACCTCTGTATATTATAACAGGGCTCTGGAAGGAATCCGGATACGATTCGATCGTATACTTCGCAGCGATCATGGGAATCTCCCCGACGCTGTATGAGGCAATGAGGGTAGATGGAGGAAACAAGCTCCAGGAAATAAGGTATGTCACTATCCCTGGCATGGCTCCGACACTCATCATCATGATCATCATGAGGATAGGAAAGCTCATGAGCGTCGGCTATGAGAGAGTCCTTCTTCTCTACAACACGAACATCTACAACGTTGCCGATGTCCTCTCGACATTCGAGCAGAGGGTAGGAATCCTAACAGGCAACTACGGAATAGGATCGGCTACATCCCTGTTCAATTCGCTTATCGCATTTGCCCTGGTAATCGGTGCCAACACCATTAGCAGAAGCATTTCGAAGACAAGTCTCTGGTGAGGTGGCAGTATGTTCAATAGACTCAGCAAAAGCGAGATAATCTTCAAGGTCCTGTCGTATGTATTCGTAATCGCCTTCTCGCTGATGGCGCTCTATCCTGTGATCTATGCTTTCAGCGTCTCTGTTTCCGGAAAGCTTGCATATGAGACAGGGCAGGTCGTGCTCTTCCCGAAGGATGTGACCTTCACAGCCTACAACATGGTTCTTCACGATAAGGCGTTCTGGATCAGCTTCACGAATACGCTTTTCTACACTGTCATAGGAACTGCGTTCTCTATGGCGATCGCGCTCACTGCAGCATATGCACTGCAGTCGGAGAAGCTCATGTTCAGAAGGCAGTTCAACTTCATGCTTGTACTGACGATGTGGTTCAATGCGGGAATGATCCCTATGTACCTGAATTACAAGGCACTAGGTGTCGATAACAGGTGGGGAATGATAGTCGCATTCGGCGTCCAGGCCTACAACATCATACTGCTTCGCAATTACTTCTCATCGATCCCGAAGGAGATATACGAGGCAGGGATCGTGGATGGCGCAAACGAATTCAAGATGTTCTCCCGCATATACATCCCGATGTCGAAGGCATCGATCGCGACAGTCACGCTCTTCTACGCGATTTCAAGATGGAATGGATACTACTGGGCAAGGATGCTTGTCGCGAACAGCTTCGAGCAGCCTCTGCAGGTATACCTCAGGCAGCTGATCGAGAACTACCAGAAGCTCTACGATGAATCGGTGGTCGTCCTCAGCTATTCGGCAGACAGCCTCGCATATGCGATCATCGTCTGCTCGATCATACCTGTCCTGATCATCTATCCATATATTCAGAAGTATTTTACCCGTGGTGTTAACCTCGGTGGAGTAAAAGGCTAAATAAAAGGAGAAACAAATGAAAAAAGCATTAGCTATCTTATTGATTGCACTAATTGCGCTTTCCTGCGTTTTCGCAAATGGTTCGAATGAATCCGCAGCTCCTGCTAAGGCACCGGCCAAGGCAGAGGCTAAGGCAGAGCCAGCACAGGGAAAGTACGGTGACCTTGATGATCTTTCCAAGAATGTCACACTCAGGATGAACATCTCTCTTGGCAACAGGTCAAGGACAATCACATACAACCAGGGAACACCTCTTACGCTTTCAAACGGCGAGGTCGTTACAGCTGGAATGATCAAGCCTGTATGGCAGAGGATCGGAAGCATCCTGAACATCTCATTCAATGATGTCGCTATCCAGGATGCCAAGGCTACTGACATGATCAAGACAGAGTCCACATCTGGCTTCTCTGGTGCTAACGTATATTGCGGAAATTCCATCGCAACAGATTTCATGAACTATGGCGCTCAGGGCAGATTCGTCAACATCCTCGACCTCACAGAGGGCGGCTACATGCCTAACTTCAAGGCTTACCTTGAGAAGAACCCTAACGTAAAGGCTGCTATCACAGCATATGATGGAAACATCTACTACATCCCATATGTTGCTGAGATCGGAAACTTCGCTCGTGTCGTCACAATGAGGGAGACATGGGTCAAGGACCTTCTGGACAAGCAGGGTGCAAAGTATGATGAGAACGATTTCACAGTATACTATCAGGCTTACTATGCTGGCGATAACGCAAGAGTCGGCGCTAATGGCGGTACGGTTTCCCCTAAGGATGGAATCACTGTTACGAAGAAGACAGCTGACAGCATCATCGAAATCCAGAACAGCCTTCCTGTAAAGAACGGTAAGACCCTCACAGAGGCTTTCATCTCATACATCAAGGCAAACTATGATTACGAGAATCCTTCAGAGCTCTTCCTCGGCGAGAAGGCAGCATACGATATCGACGAGCTCATTGCTCTCTTCAGGTGCATCAAGGCTAACCCAGGCTACCTGACAGCAGGCAAGGCTAAGGAAGTATGGCCGCTCTTCACACGCCAGTCCTCCTACAGGGAAGATATCATCAGATTCTCTACATGGTGGGATGGAACAAGAGTCAATGGTACAGACAGCTACGAGTCCAGATGGGAATTCAACAACGAAGGCAAGCTTGAGTATACATATTCCAAGGAAGGCGTATACAACAACCTCGTCCGCATCTCGCAGCTCAGCGCTGAGGGCCTGATCTACCGCGATTGCTATGATCTGACAAGGAAGGGCAACCACAGAACAACGCTCTATGGAACAGACAACTCAGAGAATCCAAGCTATGGCTTCATGACATACGACTGGATCGCATCCACAACAGCAGATGCTCTTAACAAGGACATCGTAGTAGCGCTTCCACCTGTTGCAAAGGTCAACGGCGTATGGCAGTACTACATCGACAACACAAGAGCAATCAAGCCGGATGGATGGGCAATCTCAGCAGCTGGAACAAATGAGGAGATCAAGAGAGCTGCAACACTCTTCGACTTCTTCTTCACAGAAGACGGAAGGATCCTCCAGAACTATGGTCTTACAGAGGACGTCGATACAGTCGATCTCTATCAGGGTCCAGGCGGAACAGTATGGCCTAAGTACAAGGATTTCACAGTCGAGACAGCCAATAAGGTCGCTAAGGGAGACGTTTCAGTATTCCTGAGAGACTGGATGGGCTCGCATATCCCTGTTGGCTACATCAAGGAGATCGGATTCGAGTACCAGTCCACATCAGAGCGCGGCTTCGCTGGCTGGGATCTTATCCTCCGCTCAACGACTTCGATGCCATCCTACTCTGGAGAGGGAAAGAAGGGAGACAATCCTTATTACTATACGCAGACACCTAGCGCATTCAGCCTCACGCTCAGGCAGCAGGAGACCCTTGCGGCTAACAGCAGCCTTGGCGGAGTGGATGAGGTTGAGTACATGTTCAACATCATCAGGTACGGTGCTCAGAACAACGCACCTGCCGGCGTAACGCTGCCTAAGGATTATAGCGAGTATCTTGCATACTTCCAGAGCAAGGGACTCGATATCTACCAGCAGACATACCAGACTGCATATATCAATATGCAGATGAACAAATAGGAATTTGATTCAATCCTTCCGTGCCTCAGTGCACGGAAGGCTGAGAGGTTGAGATGGAAAAAGTATTCAGATTGCAGAGATTGTTCACTGTGCTATATGCCGTTGCAGCGATTCTTGTGTTTGTCTTCGCATTGTTCTTCCTGACGGATTTCAAGGATCTATTCGGGCTTGAGCTGAAGATCAATCAGGATATCGCATACTTCCATGATGTGGTATTGCAGGGCTTCAATCAGCGTTTATTCGTATTCGCCCTCTGCCTGGTCGCAGGAATCGCTCTCTGCTACATGCTCGAGATCAGGAGCAAGGTCCCTGATTTGTTCGCTCTTGCGATCATGTGTGCCTTTCTCATCGCCGCCTCGGTATTCTGCATCGTGCTCATGGGTTCGCTTGGCGCTATGCGCAGCACCTACTGGGCACTCGATTACTCGATGGTAGCCATGGAAGGTGCCATCGAGTACATACCGAATGACAGGACTTTCCTGATGGGAAGCATACTGATGCCTGTTTCGGCTCTGCTCTTCCTGGGCTTTGCCGCAGTGCTCATCGTTTCCCACGTCAAGTACAGAAAGGGAGCAAGATAATGGATAAGGAAAGATACATCAAGCTATCTAAGATCGCGGGCTACAGGCCTAATGCCAGATCGTACATGCTTACTCTTATATCTGTAGTATTCGAGCTGGCCTACACAGTGATGATCCTCGATGTGATCGAATCGAACGTCAGGGTCTTCGGGGTGGTCATGGTGAATATCGTCATGCTATTCGGTCTGTTCTATCTGGCAGTGCAGAAGAAGAACTATAACGTCAAAGCGGGTTACATCAGCCTTGCTGTCGCCCTCTATATGATAGTCAGGACCTTCACTGTAGTACCGTTCGTCCTGAAGCCAGCATCCAGGACTGGCCTGATTGCAGCGATGAACCTGATTGCGGCAGCTCTTATAATCGTATCCTCTGTGAAGGCGGTAGATATCTCGAAAAGGCGCGAGAAGTATAAGGAGGAGAGATAATGCCGGTACTCAAGCTGAAGAATATCAACAAGGTCTATCCCAATGGCTTCCATGCCGTCCACGATTTCTCGATCACTATCAACGATGGCGAGTTCATTTCCCTCGTTGGTCCTTCGGGATGCGGAAAATCGACTCTTCTTAGGATGATCGCAGGACTCGAGGAGATCACAAGCGGCGAGTTCTACATCGACGATAAGCTCGTCAATGACCTGAGCCCAGTGGACAGGAACGTATCGATGGTCTTCCAGGACTATGCCCTCTACGGCAACCTCACGGTCTATGACAATGTCGGAATGTCGCTTAACCTCAAGCATGAGGATCCAGTAAAGGTCTATGACAGCGTAATGAAGACAAGCGAGTACCTCGATGTCAGGCAGTACCTCAAGAGGTACCCCGGGCAGCTTTCCGGTGGGCAGAAGCAGAGGGTTGCCCTCTCCAGGTCCATGGTAAGGGATCCTCAGGTCTTCCTTATGGATGAGCCTCTTTCGAACCTCGATGCGAAGCTCAGGGCATCCACCAGAGCAGAGATCATCCAGGTGCAGCATAAGATGAAGGTCCCTACAGTCTATGTGACTCATGACCAGGTCGAGGCTATGACGATGTCAGACCGCATCGCCGTTATGAAGGATGGCTATGTGCAGCAGATCGGAACCCCTATGGAGATCTACCGCAATCCAGCCAACCTCTTCGTGGCAGGCTTCATCGGTATGCCTCCTATGAACTTCATAGACGTGAGGATAGAGAATGGCTTTGCTGTCAGAGGCATGTCGAGGATCGCTATCCCTGAGTCGAAGAGGAAGGCTCTCTCGCAATATGAAGGCAAGAATATGGTTCTCGGTGTAAGGCCTGAGCAGATGATGCTCAATAAGGATGGAAGCATAACGCTCAAGGTCATCAGGACTGACTTCCTAGGCGCCAACTTCGAGATCCATGCAGAGTTCGAGGGCGTCAGGATAACAATGACGGCAAACAGGGACACCAGGATCTCAACAGAGGAGATCAAGGTCGATTTCGATATGGAAAGAGCTCATTTCTTCGATGCTGAAAGCGAAATGATGATTGTATAGGTGGGTTATGAGAAAAGACGGAACTATGACGATAAAGGAAGGCATCGTACAGGGATTCAGGAGCCTCAGGCTTCTGAGCATATGCAAGCTGCTGGTAGCTGCGATTTCTATCATGCACCTGATTCTTGCGAATGTGCATGTCGCGGGGCTGCTGAAGCTCGAGAATGAGATCTGCGGCTTTGTGATGTTCGCATCCGTCATCTTCGGCCTTGTCTGCTTCTTCCAGTCATCGAGGTCGAAGATGAATAACCTAAGGGAGCTTCTGCCCCTTGCATTCTTCCTTGCAGTGACGATAGCATGCCTTCTGATCCTTGCTTCGATCTATTCATCTGCAATCAGGGGCCAGGCATCCCTGAAGGACCCTTCAGATGTGGTTAATGCATTGAACATGACTTATATCATCGCAGCTCTCTATGGCGTGACGCTCATAGGATTCACTGCTGACTACTTCATCTCTGGAAGAAAGCACAATGGAGAAAAAAGGGAAGATGCCTGATAGGAAGAAGATGCCTGACAGCGTGAAGATCTTCCTCTTCAGGTGGTGGACTGCCGGCGCTTGCTGCTTTCTCGGTGCATTCGGCACAGGCTATGGCGCTTCCTCCAGCCCTCTGGATCTGCTGTTCCTTCTTTCTGCGATCATAAGCGCAGTGATGATCTTCATCTTCAACCCCTGCATGTCGATGCTTTACGACATAAAGAGGGCAGGAAGGATCGTCAACCAGGAGTACAGGAACCAGACGCTGACGCAGAAGATACTCAGGCACATAAGGGAGATTGTGAAGTGCTATTTCACAGCCTTCGTGGTCTACATGCTCTATCAGGGAGTCAATACGCTTCTGGTAATGGCGCAGGGCAATGCTGAGAATTCGTGGATAATCCCCCTCGAGCCGTTTCTCTTCGGCCTTCTCTTCTCGCTCTTCTATACTGTGATCTCGTCCCTTTCAGACACTGCTGTTCTTCTTTTCAGGAAGAGCAAGGAGGCATGATATGGAAAAAAAGCACATCTTCGTAAATGATTTCAGATCCCTCTCTTCAAAGACAAGGCAGATTGAGAGGCTCAGGACCGAGTGCCAGAGGTGCATGGATACAGAGCTTCCTGCAGTACACCCAAAGAAGAGCACGACATACATGGGAATCTCGATCTTCAACCTCGCTCTGATGTACAGGATCTCTGGCGATAGAAGGTACTTCGATGAGGCGATGAGATGGATAGACACCGTTGTCTCATATCCTGACTGGGGCAATGCCCATCTTGTGAACCTGGACCTTTCCGCTGCATGGATCCTCTTCGGCCTCTCGATAGGCTACGACTGGCTCAGGGATGAGATGGATGAGGAATACAGGAAGAAAGTCAGCGCAAAGCTCTCAAGGCATGCGCGCCTGATATATGAATATGCTGTCTCCCACGATAGGGACAGCTGGCCTATCGAGTACTGGCAGAACCATAACTGGATAGATTTCACAGGCCTTGCAGCAGCAGGATATGCGCTCGAGGGCGAGGATGATAACGCACCTATCTACAGGAAGGCGGCCCTTGATGACTTTACGCGTGTCTTCTCCCTGATGGCAGACGACGGAAGCAACTACGAGGGAGTCGTCTACTGGCGCTATGGCGGCATGTGGCTCTTTGTGTATGCATATCTGATCAGGGAGATGGAGGGAATCGATTTCTTCTCATCCTCAGGCTATCTGCAGAACACTTTCTACTACAAGCTCTACCAGTCGAGCGGATCGCTGCACATGGGCATAGACCATGGCGACTGCCATGACCACTATTCCTCGAATCCTGTATGCGTCTACTACCTGTATGCAAGCGTGTACAGGGACGGGTATGCGCAGACTGTCGGCAATAAGATACTCTCGGAATTCTTCGAGACAGAGGCGTTCGAGAGCAAGGTGAAGCCAGGGCTTGCGCCTGAAGCTGGTCTGGAGCTTGTATGGTACGACCCAACAGTGGAGGAGAAGCCTCTCTTGGATCTCCCGCTATCGAGGTTCTTCCCCGATCTCGGGCTTGTAGGCATCAGGGAGAGCTGGGATGACGGGAGCAGCGTCTTCTCGTTCAAGTGCTCCTCGCCTGGCGGTAAGAAGCAGTGGGAGCATGGCGTGAAGCTGTACAAGGAGGGCATCGGGAGCCTCTGCCTCAGCCATAACCACCCTGATAACCAGAGCTTCTTCCTGATGAAGGGCGATGACTACCTGACACTCGAGGATGGGTATGACAGGAACATATACCCAGGCTCCCATAACACGATCCTTGTCGATGGGCAGTACACAGATGCAGTAGATTGCAACGATGCATACATGGCAAGCGTGAAGCTGAGGCTCGAGAAGGACCCCGGGTACGATATCTCTGAGTACTATGGCGAGATAGAGTCCTATAGGGAGGAGGATGGATTCGTGATGCTCTCCTCCAGGAACGAGAGGATCTATCCACTGTCGCTGGAGATGGAGAAGGTGCAGAGGAAGGTCTTTTCACGCAGGATGGATTACATCGTGATCATCGATGCTCTCAGATCCAGGAAGGAGCATAGGTATACAGTGATCAACAACAGCGATGTGTACCCTGAAGGAAAGGACGGAGCCTACTTCTACAGGGAGCATGGCGCTTCATATCACGTCTTCTCCGATAAGCCTATATCGATGTCGCATGAGGATGTGTATGTGAAGTCGCTGATGACGAGCCAGGAGCCTGATAACTATGTAGAGAGGTTCATCAAGAGCCTCAGGCATACATCCATAAGCGGAGAGAAGGAGCAGGTCTTTGTCCATGTCCTTTCATACAGGAAGGGCATCGAGGCATCCTTCGACGGCTCTCTGCTGAGAGTCTCTGCCGATGGCAGAGAAGACAGGTTTAATATCCAGAGCGGGTGCGTGACTGCCGAGCTCGATGGCAAAGAATATGAATTCTAATGGAGGTTTCCAAATGAGAAACGCTTTGATTACCGGTGCAACCGGCGGTATCGGATTTGCAGTAGCAAAGGAACTTGGAAAGCAGGGATACAATCTCATCATCAACGGAATCGATGATGAGGCTGCTAAGGCAAGAATGGAAGAGCTCAAGGCTCTTGGATACAATGCTGAGTACTATAGCTTCTCCGTAACGGATGAAGAGGCTGTCAATGAGAACGTTAAGAAGATCGGCGAGAAATACGGGAAGATCGACGTGCTTGTGAACAACGCTGGCGGTCTCGGCGGACGCTCAAGGTTCGAGACAATGACGACTGATTTCTACAGGAACGTAATGGCTCTCAACCTCGATTCCGTATTCTTCATGTCAAGGGCATGCATCCCATACCTCAGGAAGAGCGATGACGCTTCGATCATCAACTTCGCATCGAACGCTGCATGGAATGCAGGCGGTCCGGGCGCTGGCGTCTACGGCACTGCTAAGGGCGGAGTCGTGCTTCTCACAAGGGCTCTTGCAAAGGACCTTGCAGAGTATGGCATCAGAGTTAACGCAGTCTCCCCTGGAACGATCGATACTCCTTTCCACGATGCGACAAGGAAGAACAACCCAGCGCTCTTCGAGAGCTGGAAGAACAACATCCTCATGAAGAGGTTCGGACAGCCGGAGGAGGTTGCATCGGTTATCGCATTCCTCGTATCCCCAGCCGCATCCTTCATCGATGGCGAGGTGATCCAGATCAACGGCGGTCAGGATCTTCTCTGATTTGCAAAAAAAACCCGCAATGCAGTTGGTTAATTCCCAAGGATTGTTTATAATTATGAACAGTCCTTGAGAATCGGAGGAAAAGAAAGTGAATAGGACAATCGTACGCGCATTTGAGATTCTCGATTATGTTGCATCAATGCCCAATGGAGCATCCCTTACTGAGATATCCGAGCATCTTGAGCTATCGAAGAGCAGTGCACATGTGATTGTACAGACGCTTCTTGGACTCCATTGCCTTGAATGCTCTGTCTACAACGAGCGAAAGTACGTTCTCGGGATTGCTCCTTATACACTGGGAATGAAGTACCTCGGCAGGCAGAGCTTCCTGCAGAGCGGATCGAAGGAGCTCGACTCCATCTCGGAGAAGTACGGCAAGACAGGATTCATAGGTATCATGAACGGAAGCTCCATACTATATGTATATAAGCACGTTCCTGCTACCTCGATAATCTCATCATGCGCGCTTGGCTCCGAGAAGCCTGCCAACGCAACAGCGCTGGGCAAGGTGCTGATCGCATTCTCCCATGATCCTGATGCCTTCATCGATACGATGGATTTCGCATCCATCACCGATAAGACTATCACCGACAGGGAGAAGTTCAGGGAGGAGATCGCAAAGGTCAGGAAGCAGGGCTTTGCCCTGGACAAGAAGGAGAGCGATGCAGTGCTTATGTGCACAGCGGCTCCGATCTTCGACAATACAGGGTATCCTGTTGCGGCTATGAGCCTGACAGAGCTCTATAACCCGAGCGAGGATTCCGAGCGTGTCGCAAGGGATCTGGTGGAATCCTGCATGCGCGTATCCATTTCCCTGGGGTACATCAGAAGGTAAGCCCCTCTTCTTCCTTAGGGGGCTCTTTTTGAGCTATGAATATATGAACTTGATTCATATATATGAAAAAAGGAGTTAATATGTCACTTATCTCAGCTAAGCAGCTTGAGTGTATAAGATCCAGCAGCTATTACAGCTCGATGGTCTCCAGGATGGCAGAGGAGATCGATTCCTTCATGCCTGACTGGAAGGATGACAGGCGTCTTCTCTCAGGGTGGGGCCATGCCTATTTCTGCAACGATGATGGCGGAAGGCTTATCTTCGACCAGAAGAAGCCATATGAGCATGTGTGCTCGATCTGCGGCAAGGTCTACAAGGGCCATCCATGGGACAGCGTCTGGGTGTATTTCCTCAGGAACAATGCAATAGTCACAGCTCTTAAGGCAGCAGTCGTATACAAGGTGACAGGCAGGAAGGAGTATCTGGAGGATGCGAAGAGGATAATCTCCTTCTATGCTGAGAACTACACGCTGATGCCTCTCCACAATAAGGAGTACGTATTCTCGGATATGGATGACATCAAGTGGGGAAGCGGCAGGATGATGCCCCAGAGCCTCAATGAGTCCATTGTCATGATCAGGATAATCCAGGCGCTGATGATACTAGATGACGATCTCGATGATTCATTCAGGAACCTTGTGAAGGATAGGATGATGAGGCCGATGATCGATGTGATGAAGGGCCAGGTCGACCAGATCCATAACATTAGGGTGTGGATCCTATGCGCAATTGGCGCAATGAGCCTCTATCTTGATGACAAGGAGCTCTACAGCTGGGTATTCAAGAGCGAATTCGGGATGGACAACCAGCTTAGGAAGGGAGTCACGAGCGACTACTTCTGGTATGAGGGCTCGATCCACTATAACTTCTTCCTCCTGGAGGGAGTAGTGAGCCTCATGGCAATTGCCTCCGAGTACGGTGCTCCGTTCGGGGAGGAGAACACAAGGACTGTGGAGAGGATGCTTTCCAATGCATACTACTATGCATTCGACAACGATGTATTCCCGAATCCGAACGATGGATGGCCGAACCTCAATCTCAAGACATTCGGCTATGTCTACCAGATGGCTGCAAGGACACTTGGCGAAAAGAGCGAGGTTGCCCAGCTTCTGAAGAACTTCATGGACAAGGACTGCGAGAGGACGACTCTTCCTCTCTCCGAGTCCTACTATTGCCAGAACAGGATGTGCCTTGAGGAGCTGATCTTCAACTCGACATATGACTGGAAGGATTACATAAAGGCAGAGAGAAGCTCATACAACTACCCAAAGAGCAACTTCGCGATGCTCAGGTCCGATAAGGTCAACGTATTCGTGAAGTACGGCCTCAATGGCCCGAGCCATGCCCATCCGGATATCCTCGGGATCGAGGTGTCATACGCAGGAAAGAAGATCTCGAGGGATATCTCGAATGCAGGATACAACTCAACCCTCTGCCGCAAGTGGCATAGAAGGACGCTTGCCCATAACGCATTCGTGGTCGATGGCATGGACCAGAGCGGAAGGGAGCCGGGATATACTCTCCATTATGATGGAACCTCCATCGACGTCGCGAACGACTCTGCATACCCGGGCGTGAAGGCAGAGAGGAGAATCACGCTGGAGAATAGCGATGGCTTCAGGGACCACCTTGAGGTAAGAAGCAATGAGGAGCACACAGTAGACTATGTCTTCCATCTGGAGAATGACTTCACGCTCTCGGAACTGGATGCATCCCCTTCATCGCTCGGCTTCGGAGACTCGGGATACGAGTATGCGAGGAATGTGAGGAAGGTTGCCTCCGATGGCGATGCTGTAGTGATCAAGGCATCATCGGATTCGGTTGAGGCTGAAATAAGGATCTCATCTGCAGGGAAGGACGTGTTCGTGCTCGAGACAATGGACAATCCTGTTTCGCTTACCAGGACCACGATTATCGTAAGGGCTGTTACAGCTGATGCTGTATTTGATGTAGAATACTCTTTCAAGGAGAAATGATATGGCAGAAGAGATCAGGAATTTCTTTATCAACTCGGAGATCGAGGCAAAGAAGGCCGACGATGGAATCACAAGGAAGGTGCTTGCGCATAACAAGAACCTCATGGTATGCGAGCTCCACTTCCAGAAGGGCGCTGTAGGAAAGCTCCATGAGCATTTCCATGAGCAGTGCTCATACATCATAAGCGGAAAGTTCGAGATGGAGATCGGCGGAAAGAAGGTAGTGCTCGGTCCTGGCGACTCGACATACAAGCAGCCAGGGATCGTTCACGGAGGAGTATGCCTTGAGGAGGGCACTCTTCTTGATATCTTCACTCCGGAGAGAGAGGATTTCCTCGGTTAAGGAGATAGGGGAAAGTGCCACTAAGCAAGAAGGATGCCAGGTTCAGGGAGTTCGCCCTCAATGGCAATCTATGGAATCTGGTATTCTCAGTCGGAATACCGCTGGCTATATACAACGCGCTCCATGGCACGTTCAATATCCTGGATACTTTCCTCGCCTCCACAGTATCCACCGACTCAGTCTCGGCTGTTACCTACCTGAATCAGTACATGAGCATATTCTCTCAGATAGGAAGCGGCCTTGCTGTCGGAGGATCCCTGCTTGTGAGCCGTGCTTACGGGGCAGGGGACTATGAGAAGATGAAGAAGAACGTGAGCACTCTTGTCGCGTTCTCCTCCATCCTCTCGATCATCGTCCTTTCGATGATCCCGTTCGCAGGCCCGATACTGCGCATGACAGGAACGCCTGAGCCATTCATCGAGCAGGGCACAAGGTATTTCGCAGTCTCCCTTTTCTCGATCGTGATAAGCTTCTTCAACAGCATCTACGTGGCGATCGACAGGGCAAGGGGCAAGACAAGGAAGATACTCTTCCTCAATTCCATGATAATAGTCGTGAAGCTGATTCTCTCGCGTATCTTCATCAGATACATAGAGTCCGACATAATCATGATAAGCTATGCATCAGTCATCGCTCAGGCAATGCTGCTTGTATATGCTATCTACTACATCTTCCTCAGGAACGACTCGTTCTCGTTCTCGTTCTCATCGATCAGCTTCTCGAAGGGCATTGCGCTTCCGATGCTCTCTATCTCGCTGCCTTTGATGCTTGAGAAGACTGCATTCTCACTCGGGAAGGTGATCGTCAACAACATGTGCGCCTTCTACGGACCGGATACGATAGGTGCTCTCGGGATCTCGAACAGCCTCAATGGAATCTACAACAATGCCCAGATAGGGCTTCAGGATGGAGCCAGCAGCGTTATAAGCCAGAACGTGGGAGCCGGGAGGTACAGAAGGGCCGTCAGGGCATTCTGGATTGTAACGCTCTACAATCTCGTGATCTCTGTGATCGGATATGCTGTCATAGCCCTGCTCATAGTCCCGATCTCGAGGCTCTTCAGCACCGATGAGGTCTTCTCATCGATGATCGTCAGCATAAACGCATATGGCTCGATAGGAGCGTTCTCGCTCTTCCTCTGCTCAAGCTCCACGGCATTCCTCTTCGGAATCGGCAAGACGCAGCTCACGCTCCTGATCAACTTCTGCAGGGTGCTCTTCTTCCGCATACCTGTTCTCTGGTTCCTGATAAACTTCACTGAGATAGGGTATATATCATCTGGGATAGTGATGCTCGTGAGCAATGTGCTCACAAGCATCGTTGCGCTCCTTCTGGCCCTCAATGAGATAAGGAAGCTAAGAAAGGAAGATAAGCTTCAGGAGTCTTGATCGGTATGTGCCTTGCCTCTGCAGGGCGGCCGTAATCGGGATCCTTGAGATTGCTGTATGCATCCATGTACCTTGGATCTCCGAGCGCATAGGATGCAAGGTAGAGGTACGTTGATTTTGATGGCATGGTATCCCACATCTCGACATCCTCACCGAATGGCCATGAGGCTTTATCGAGGACGTAGGGGAGCATTGCATCGACTGCCTTTCCCATCAGGCCATTATATGTCCATAGGTTGTCATCCTTCCTGCTTGCGAGAGTCGCGACTGCTGCAAGATTGTCGACAACGAACATCGAGTAGCCGAAGGCCCTTGTCCTTCTAAGCTCCTCCGGAAAGAGCCCATCCTCTCCCATCTGCCTGATAAGGCGCTCCTTGAATGCCTTCCTTATCGAGGCATGGATCTCATCCCTTCTCTCAGAAAGAAGGGAGAACGATGCAAGCTCAGCGTAATAAGTCACGCTGTGGTTGTTCCTCTCCTGGCTCTCTGTTTTTCCGAAATCGCTTTCGATGAGCCACTGGGAGTACTCTGAGAACCATCTGGATAATCCGGAATAGGCACTCTCATCGATAGCGCCCTCCTTCCTGAGATCCAATGCAAGCACTGGGATGTCGATAAGCTGGAGAGTGTCTATCAGCCCGATGCTTCTTCCCTCGCACACACCTGGGATTGCCTGCGAGTACCTCAGGCTCGGGTTCATCCTCGTCTTTTCATCAACGAAGAAGGATACAAGGTCCCTTACGAGCATGGATGCGTACTTTCCTTCTCCTGTCATCTTCCATGCCCTGTATAGCACAGATGCATCCAGCGATAGGCGGAGGATGAGGTTCTTGTGCTCCACGAAGTTCTCAGGATTCAGGAGCCCATCCCTTCTTATGTACGGTAGATGGTCGCTGGTATCCGGGTTCGGCCACCAGTACGATCCGTTCGAATAGTAGTCATGTATTGTCCCATTGCTCATCGGGCAAGGGTGGTCTGTTATCGTAAGAGGCTTTCTCTTTATGATTTCATCTGCTTTCCCAATTATGTCCATGATACGATTATACCTTTCTTAACGCCTAATTTGCATAATTTATGTTTTGCACAAACATCATAAATGCTAGAATCGTATCATTGGAGTTGTTATGCAGGATTCAAAGAGGGACATAATCGCATGGTCATTATATGACTGGGCAAACAGCGCATTCGCAACGACCGTAATGGCCGCTTTCTTCCCGATCTTCTTCTCGAAGTACTGGTCCACGGATGTATCGAGCGCTGCAAGCACGTTCTTCCTGGGGCTTTCGAACTCTATAGCATCTGTCTTCGTTGCCGCTATGGCACCGGTCGTAGGCGCAATAGCCGATAAGGGCAGCTACAGGAAGAAGCTCCTTGTCTTCTTTGCATTCCTTGGCGCTGTGATGACAGGATGCCTTTGGTTCGTGAGGATGGGACAGTGGCCTATGGCAGTCGTTCTCTATGTGCTTGCTACAATCGGCTTCTCAGGAGCCAACACCTTCTATGATTCCCTGCTTCCATCGGTTGCATCCGAGAAGAAGGTCGATTTCGTCTCCTCCCTTGGCTATAGCCTTGGGTATATCGGAGGCGGTCTGTTATTCCTGATAAACGTGCTGATGTACATCATGCCTGAGAAGTTCGGGCTTGCTGACGGAGTGCAGGCTGTGCGTGTCTCGTTCGTGATGGTAGGAGTCTGGTGGATTGTCTTCTCGCTTCCTCTTATCCTCTTTGTCAAGGAACCGGAAGGCGGAGTCGCAATCAGCCTCAGAGAGGCCGTGAAGGATGGTTTCTCGGATATCGCAAGGACTCTCAGGAGCTTCAGGACCCTGAAGAACACAGGGCTATTCCTGATTGCATACTGGTGTTACATCGATGGCGTCGACACCATCATAAGGATGGCAACGGATTATGGGACAGCGCTTGGATTCTCCTCCGACAGCCTCATCATAGCTCTCCTGATCACTCAGTTCGTAGCATTCCCAGCTGCTATCCTCTACAACACCTTCGGCCATAAGGTAGGTGTCAAGAAGGCCCTCCTGGTTGCAATAGCCGGATACATAGTGATCGCGGTCCTTGGCTTCTTCATGACAAAGGAGATCCACTTCTACCTCCTAGCGATCTGCATCGGTCTCTTCCAGGGCGGAATACAGGCTCTTTCAAGGTCGTATTACACGAGGCTCATCCCAAAGGAGAACTCCTCTCAGTTCTATGGCTTCTTCAACATGCTCGGGAAGTTCGCAGCCATAATCGGACCGCTTCTCCTTGGTCTTGTGACTCTGATCACAGGTCAGCAGAGATTCGGCATTCTGTCCCTTATACTCCTATTCGTCGTAGGCGGAGCGCTTCTGAGCAGAGTCGATGAGAAGAAGGCCGAGAAGGAGATAAAGGAATTCAGGAAATAGAGCATGATATGTAACAAAACGTCTTCCTGATCGTTTTGGGAGAATTTACATGTTGAAAAGCCACGTAATGGATTGTAGAATCTCTCTATAACGGAGGACTCGAAAAATTGAAGAAGAGAATCGCTTCTTTGTTCCTGGGGTATGTGGTCTTCTGTTGCTCTGTTTTCGCAATCCCGTCAGACCAGGTGATGCAGACAGCTGTTGTCGGCACCTACGATGGGCTCCTGTCTGCCGTGGCTTCATACGCCTCTGTTCCCCAGATCTCACTTCAGGGCGTGACTGTCATAGGGGAGGAAGGACACATTCCTTCCCGTATCTCATTCGTACGGTCAGATATAGCGAATTACAGGGATTCCTTCTCATTCTTCCTCTCCCAGATGCAGCCGTCCTGGTACTCGAGATGGATCAGCCAGATATCATCAGCGCTCTCTCCTCTCTCCTCGGTCGCCATCGAGAGCCTCGACAGGAGGGACTACAGGCAGGGCGATTTCATAATAGACGGCACTGTCTACATAAGGAACAGCAATGATATCGAGCTCTCGAGCTTCGTAGGGAAGGACCTGTCATCGGTATCTGTTCTTTTCAGCGTATCATTGATCATAAGCGGCAAGATGCTCGAAGGCGAGTCCATCTTGATCGATGGAGACTTCGAGATCAAAGGCTCCAGCGACAGCAAGGTCCAGATATCGTCATCGAGGCTTGAACTCAATGGGAACAGCCTGACGATCTCACCGATGGTGATCTCATTCGCAATGTAGGAAGCTTGTTTCTGCTATCCATGGCTATAATCCCCAGACCGGTAACTTTATCCAGGAGCATGGATGAACAAGCCTGATATCATATGGATTGCTTTCTCTTCTCCCGCTATCCAAGTCATAGCGGATGCTTCTGGCGGTGGATTGCCTCTCTGTCTCTCATTATGACCATAAAGGATCCAGGCTATGAAGCCTGGGAGGAAGAAACCCATGCGTGCAGAGCTTATGCATTGGAATTAGATGCTCAGGTACGCGAGAAATCCCGCAAAGGCGGTGGAAAAGCAATGGGACTCTCTGAATCGTGTGACAGGGGAAAGCCAGGGAAGAAGCGATTGAGAGCAGTGCAGGTCTCAGTCTATGATCGGGAGCGTTGAAAAGCAGAGCCTGGATGCGGCATGAAAAAGAGACACGGCACGCCGTGTCTCAGGTGAGTAAAAGGCTTATCTTAATCGACGATGCAATGAGCAATATCGTCGAATAGATGCACTCTGTAGAGCTTTCCCCCTGCTACGATGCTGATAGTATCCTCTCCATCAGCGCAATCGATGGATGCATCAAGCTCCGGAATGCCCTTTCCTGGATAAAGGATAGTCACTGCCTTCACCGTGTTCTCTCCCCTGAATGAGAACTCTGCTTCATAGGCTTTCTCAAGGCAGTTGTATTCAGGGCATGTCCAGCCCCTGAATGGCTTCTCGCTCCCTAGGAATATGCTTCTTGATGAATATGGCATAAGCTGCTTCATCCTCAGGAAAACGCCTTCATCCTCATATACCAGGTCTTCGCCCTCTATGAGCTTGCTGTCACTGGGAAAGTGCCAGATCTGGTCGAGGCTGTGCATGCCTGGGGAGTGGAGAGTGTCCTTTACTATGAAGAGCGCTGGTTCCTTCAGGAATACAACCTCTCTTTTATGCCAAGCATCATCGATCACGCTCTTCCTTGTCGATGTAAGCCCGTTCTCCGCAGTATCTCCTTCTTTGTATTCGATGGTCCCATAGCCTCCATCGAAGAGGCCTCTTGCGTAGTCGAATGCATCATTTGACTCCATCATCCCATGTGCGCCCTTCTGGTTCTGCACAAGGCCATCGCATAGAACGCTGCTGTATGCTGCTGTGGTCTTGAAGTACTGTGCTTTGTCAAGCCATGTGATCCCAGGGCTTGTCGTATACCTCCATCTGCCGCAGTTTGAAAGTAGGTGCTTCCCATATGCATATAGCTCCACTGAGAGCTGGTCCTCGTTCATGTGGTTGGATCCCCATGGCCCCATATCGAAGTCAAGGTAGACCGAATCCCTGTCCCATCCGTTTCTCATGATCCCCAGCATGGCATCAGAAAGCATGTATGATTCCCTTGCTGGCTTCCTGCCTTCCTTTCCGCCTGAGAGCACATAGTCTGAGTATCCTTCCGGCAGCAGGGACCTCATCTTCTTAAGGTACTT
>JAXFQZ010000172.1:0-11486 GCA_034178685.1 Candidatus Ornithospirochaeta sp.
TATCAATATGATAATTAATATACGGTCTAAATTGTGGAAAAAATAAAATAATGCAGATAGAATTTATTTAAACCTAAATGAATTGAATCATTAGGCAAAGGAAAGGCCCTTCTCCCGGAGGAAAAGGGCCTGGTTATCACATGAAGGATTCGATGACAGAGCTGATCTCGCTGAGCTTCTTCTCAAGCGTTGCCTGGTCCTTTGCCTCTGCAACGACCCTGAGGTAAGGCTCAGTATTGCTCTTCCTGACATTGAACCACCAGTCTGGATACTCGATTCTGTAACCGTCGAAATCCATGACCTTTATCGGATTGCCAGATGTCACATACTTCGAGTAGAGGGCGTCAATGGCCTCATCCTTTCTCTCGAGCCTGAAGTTCCTCTCTCCGCTGTTTGCATATCTCCTGATCTCATCGATAAGAGATGACAGCGTCCTTCCCTCCTTCTTGAGATCCCTCACGACAGAGAGAACGAGAAGCGATGCAAGTATTCCGCTGTCGCAGTTGCTGAAGTCCCTGAAGTAATAGTGCCCTGCAAGCTCTCCTCCGAAGATTCCGTCGATCTCGCGTATCTTAAGCTTTGCGAATGCATGCCCGACCTTCCATGTAGTGACCTTGAAGCCGAGGCTTTCAAGGTATTCGGTTGTGGATCTCGATGTCCTTATATCCTGGAGGCAGTTCCCGACCCGTCCCTGCTTCTTGTAATAAAGACCTATCACCGCAGTGACGTAGTCAGGCTGTATGAACTGTCCCTTCTCATCGATGAACATGACCCTGTCAGCATCGCCATCGTAGATCACTCCGCAGTCAGAGCCGTTCCTGACTACTGCCTTCTCTAGATCTATGCAGTTCTTCTCCTCCAGCGGATTAGGCTCATGCGCAGGGAATGTGCCATCGAAGTGGTCGTAGAGATAATGCATATTGCTGCCAAGCACATCCTTGACGATCAGATTAGCCATTCCATGCGACATATCAATTGAGAGATTGAGCTCATCAAGACCCTCGGCATATGGCCTGAAGAACTCAACGTAAGCATCCCTTACATAGCTGCAGTCCTTCACGGTCCCCTTCTTCTCCGCCTTCTTGACGATTCCTTCCCTGACCATTCTCTCCAGATCCTTCAGGCCTGTCTCCCCGCCTACAGGAAGAGCCCCTGTCCTGCTGATCTTGAGCCCGTTGTACTTAGGAGGGTTGTGGCTGGCTGTGATCTGGACCGATGCATCGGCTTTCAGGTAAACCGTAGCGAAATACACCATCGGCGTAGTAGCAAGCCCTAGGTCCTGCACGTCTGCACCCCTGTCTGTGATTCCCTCGATCAATGCATCATGTATCTCAGGGGATGAAACCCTGACATCGCGTCCGACAACGACATGGTCAGTGCCGAGAAGCTCTGGCAGGAAGTATCCGATCCTGTATACCGTGTCCCCGTCGAAGTCCTTGTTCCATACGCCTCTGATATCATAGGCCTTAAATGCTCCCATTTTCCTTCTCCTTATCAATCATGCTTTCCAGTCCTTTCTGATCCATAAGCTCCAGATAGTACACTCCTCCGTCCTTCATCCTGATCCTGCTCACGCACTTTCGGAAGACCCTTCCGAATGCAGTGGGAATCCTGGATGAATCGGCACCGCGTCTCATGCTCCTCTCGGCAGAGCTTCTTGTCACCTTTGCGATATCCATTATGCCTGAAACAGGTATGGATACCTCAAGCTTCTCGTATTTCGCGGCATTCCTCTTGCGATAGGGGATGCCAAGCAGGGTAGGAACCCTTTCGAAGTCCTCCAAGGCAAGCGTGACTCCATCCGAATAGAGGAATACGCCATAGTCCCTTGTTTCCCCGCCTAGCCTCGCATAGTAAAGCGCATAGGTGCGGAAGATTATCGGAGCGCCTAGCTTCTCCTCTCTTTCCCTTAGAAAGTCCTCTGTCTCTTTATCCATGGATACATAATATAGTATTTTCCAGCACTGTGGGTAGATAATCGGAAGGAACGGAATGCGCTGCATCTGCATGGTGCTCTGTTTTTCTCGCGTATTGGATGATTATGCACTGTTCTTTTTGCCCGCAATAAGATAACATAATCGGGCAATGGAAGAATTTGAGAAGAAGGACTTTGAGAAGATCCTCAAGAGAAATGCCCTGGAAGCAAAGCGCTGGATGAAGGCAACCGATTCCGATGCAGCCAGGGTGTATGATAGGAACCTCGAAGCATTTCCTGTCACTGTGGAGCTATATGGCAACTATGCCAGGATAGTCGACTACAGCGATGAAGGGTTGTCTGAAGAAGAGGCTGTGGCTATCAAGGACATAGTCTCCCGCTATCTCTATGTGCAGATGGATAGGATAATCCTCACCTCCAGGAAGAAGAGAGAGGGCAGGGAACAGCATGAGAAGACAGAATCATCCCTTGTACTGAAGGTGAAGGAGAATGGGCTGGAGTTCGAATGCGAGCTTGAGAAGTACGTCGATACAGGTCTTTTTCTCGATATGGTGCATGTCAGGGAGAATGTGATGGCAATCTCAGCGGGAATGAAGGTCCTCAACCTCTTCTCCTACACGTCATCCTTCTCTGTGTATGCAGCAGCAGGAAACGCGGAGAGCGTTACCAGCGTCGATCTCTCGAATGTCTATTGCCAGTGGAGCAGGCGCAATCTGGAGAACAATGGTTTTCTGGATGAATCGAAGTACAGGGTGCTTGCCAGCGATGCCGGAGCCTTCTTGGAAAGCGAAATCGAGAACGGGAACAGGTATGACATAGTCATATTCGATCCTCCCGCCTTCTCGAACTCCCACAAGGCTGAGGATTTCGATGTTCAGAAGGATTACATGAGGTATATCCAGATGATTAGCAGGATCCTCAGGAAGAACGGAGTTCTTTTCTTCTCTGAGAATCTATCCGGATTCGAGTTTGCGAAGAATACGCTGAAAAGCGCATTCAGGATCAGTGAGATCACCAGTGAGGTGCGCCCGCTAGGCTTCTCATCCAGGAGAAGCAGCGTTAGGGTGTGGGTTATGGAAAAGGTTGCCGAGATGCCGGAATTGCGAATGGCAGCATCCAGGCGTAGGCAGAAAGGACAGGAAAACACAATGGAAGACGAGACAGAGAGACTTGCATTAGATGCAGGCGAAGAGAAGTCCGGAAAAGAAGAGAAGAGGGATTTCCCTCCAAGGCGCGAGAGAAAGGCGAGAAGCTACGATTCAATCTCCTCCGAGGATTACAGCAGAAGATCAGGAAGGGAAGAGACATATCGCCGCAATGACAGAAGAGGCGATGATAGAAGAAGGTCCTTCGATGGACCTAGGAGATCCGATAGGGACCGCGATTCAAGGCCAAGGTACAGAGACGATGACGATAGGCCGAGGTTCAGGGATAACGATAGGCCTAGGTTCCGTGACAATGACAGACCTGGATACAGGGATGATGAAAGATCAGGATACTCCGATTCAAGGCGCCGTGATGATAGGCGTGGCGATGATAGAAGAAGATCCTTCGATGGTCCTAGGAGATCGGAAAGGGACCGCGATTTCAGGCCAAGGTTCAGGGATGATGATAGGCCGAGGCACAGGGATGGCTACAGGCCTGGATACAGGGATGACGATAGACCAAGGTACTCTGATTCAAGACGCCGCGATGACAGGCCTTATGAGGGCAGGAGACGCGACTACGATGATGGAGAGAACCAGACATCCAGGATGTACAGGTCTGAAAGGGCGTCCCAGCGCGATTCAAGGCCCAGGACCGGAGGGGATGAAAGAGGCCAGTACAGGGAGGGCAGGAAGAAAAGCTCCCCTAAGCCTTATGGCTTTGATTCCTTCATGGAGACAAAGGAGAGGCAGAAGGCCGATTTCTTCTGGCTTAAGGACCAGGCATACCAGGAAGAGGATAAATGACAGGGAGACTGCAGCGGCAAGCTGCAGTCTTGTTCTCTCTTGCCGTTTCCCGCCATCTATCATCTGATTAAGGACAATGGGAAATCAGGCATCGTTATCTGCATTATGATTGGAGATGGAGGTGAATATGGAAAGATGCACAGAGATTGCCAAAGCGCTATCCACGATCGATAGCGTCGATGCTGTTGCCCTTGCAGGCTCCTCTTCATTCCTGATCAATGATCTCTTCTCCGATTACGATATGTATGTCTATTCCGACAGCGGAGTATCGCTTGAGGACAGGAGAAGGGTGCTCGATCCGTTTGGGGAGACTAGGATAGGCAATGACTTCTTCGAGGATGGCTATGAGGTATTCGGGGATAGGGATACAGATATAATGTACAGGACCTATGGCTGGATGGAGGACCAGATCAGGGATGTATGGATAGAATGCAGGCCAAGGCTTGGATACACGACCTGCTTCATTCATAATCTCAGGACATCCAGGATCCTCTTCGACAGGACAGGAAGGCTCTCGAGGCTTCAGGAGATGGTAAGCACTCCTTATCCTGAGCTGCTGCGACGGAGAATCATCGAGAAGAACCTTGCAATAATCGATGGCGATACAGCCGAAACCTATTGCTCCCAGCTCGAGGTCGCATGCAGAAGGGGCGATATCGTTTCGATGAACCATAGGCTCTCAGCGCTCCTTGCATCATACTTCGATATCATATTCGCATACTCCAGGCTCCTCCACCCAGGTGAGAAGAAGCTTCTCTGGTATCCCGATAGGATGGGAGCTGAGGTTCCTGAATCATTCGAAAGCGATATAAGGCGTGTTCTTGAGGGAGCATCAGACCCTCAGAGGCTCATGGCTTCTGTCAGATCCCTTGTAGATAACCTGAGGAAGATGCTTGGGAAAGAAGCGTGAGTCTTCTTCTTTCCATCGTTATCGGATAGACTTCTGGTATGGATAGCATGAGTTCGTTTCCAGTCAGCCACAGGACGGTGGAGCTTCACCAGAGCTCAAGGCCTGACTGGGAATTCAAGGAGGAGGCAGAGCTTTTAAAGGTTGAGAGCGGCTCGCTCCGTATATTCTCCCCTGATGGGGATCAGGCATTCACTCTCAGGGAGGGAGAGGGTGCCTTCATCCCTCCTAAGTCGCTCCACATGATCCGCAATGCAACGGATGATGCTTCTTTCCGGAGCATAGTCTTCCGCATTGACATAATCTGGCTTGATTCAGCGGGCACAGTCTTCTCAAGATACGTTGCGCCCCTTCTGAAGCCAGCCCTTGGATTCGTGTCTCTATCTCCATCATCTGCATCTCTTATCGATAAGGCATTCGAGTCATTGTCGGAAAAGCGCTTTGCCTATGAGCTGGAGGTCCGCGATATGCTCTCATCGATGATCGTTGGCATCCTCAGGGAGCACTCTGAGGAGCTGAGGGTGAGGAATGCAATCACGAACGAGCGCCTGATAAGGATGCTTTCATTCATCCGCGATAACTACCAGAGCGACATCGGACTCAGCGCAATCAGCAATGCAGGCGCTGTTTCAGAGCGTGAGTGCCTTCGTGTATTCAGAAGGACAATCGGCACTTCCCCGATACAGTACCTGATCTCATACCGCCTGGGAATCGCTGTCAATCTTATGGAGGATGAGAACCTGAATATCAGCCAGATAGCTGAGAGATCGGGCTTCTCTAATCCCTCCGTTTTCTCACGCTGCTTCAGGCGCGCCTATGGAAGAGCACCCCTCGAGTGGAGGAAGGGACTCAGAAGCCAAGGAAGGTGAAGATGTTCTCGGATGCTATCCTGGACAGCTCCTCATCGGAGAGAGGCGACTTCTCGAATACAGAGTAGTATTCCGTATAGGATTCGACCTTCAGGAGGTTGACGGAGAAATCGGAGCCGAAGAGTATCCTTCCTATGATCGTCTCCCTTTCCTCTTTCGATACGCTTTCAAGGAACTTCGAGAGATTCACGTAGAATTCAGGAGCGCACCCCGAGAACGAGAGGTCCGCGTATACGTTCCTGAAGTCCATCATCAGCGATATTATGCTGTTGAACCAGGGGCTGTCAGGCAGTCCCAGGATCCTCTGCCTGATGCTTGAGATGCTATGGCGCGATGCAACTGCGTACTGCTTCCCGAAGTGAGCGAAGTCAATGACAAGCTCCGGGTAGTTCTCAAGGACAGTCCTCCATGATGCAGGATCCGTGTATTTCCATGCAAGCTGCGCATTCACTCCCCTGAAGCCCTGGTCATCGCAGTGCGTTATTATCGGAACCCTGTTCCTCTGGCAGAAGGAATAGAGGTATCTGTGCTTCTCCAGTGTCTCCTTGTCATCCGGCCATGGATCGAAGCCTAGGGGAGGGTATATCTTGATCCCGTAGAATGGCTTACGCGGAACATCATGCGCCTTGTGCATCCTATGCGATGTGTTGATGTACCTATCAAGGAAATCCTTCAGGAAATCGAAGCTATGGAGGGCGGGCTCTATTCCTGCAAATGGATAGAATTCGAATAATCCGTCAGGGCGCTTCGAGTAGTATTCCTTCATGCCCCTGACTGTCTCTTTTATGTATGGCGTTATCTTATCCTCTGCAGGGAATGTGTAGTAGAGGCTGTCCCTTTCCTTCTGGTCCTGCGAGAAGTCCATCAGCAGGGGAATCATTATCATCCTGTCGAATTCCATATCGCGGATGTGGAGCTTCCCTCCCCTTGAGTATGGCATTGAAGGCGCATAAGAGGCTTTTCTCTCCGAATCGAAGAAGCCAAGCAGGTCATCCTCCATCATCATGAAGGTCTCTCCGATGGGGCGTTCGAATGCTGTCAGCGTATTCGAGACTGTATTGAGCAGCCTCTCTCCCTTCAGCATCTGCGGCGTGATTATGTAATCAAGGGTGGCATTGGCCGAAATGAGCTCCCCGGTCGAGCCATAGAGCGATCTGACGAATGCAGCGAAATTAGGCTGTTCCATAGTCATCACATGGAAATGCGCATCGGCAAAGTACTTCATGGCCATATTATATTATTACTATGCCATTTGTTGAAGTCAGCGTCTTATTGCGGCTATGAAGAATCCTTCGTATAGCTCAGTAGGCCGTATTGTGATCATCCCGGAGTCCCTCCTCAGGATAGGAGCATCCTCTATCCCGATCTCCTCGATCCTGCCGCCTTCCCTCCTGATTGCCTTCCTCACGACTTCCTCATTCTCCCTTGCGAGGATCGAGCATGTTGAATAAACGACCAGCCCTCCGCGCGCTGTAAGCCTAAGAGCCTTCGAGAGAAGGTCCTCCTGGAGCTTCGGGAGCCTCTGGATATCATTCCCGTAACTCCTTCCGCTCTGGAATGTGCCGCTTCCCGAGCAGGGAGCATCGAGAAGGACCTTATCGTATAGCTTCACCTGGGAAAGAAAGCGCGCATCCTTCTCTATGACAGTGGCCTTCGCGCCTAGCGTCCTGAGGTTCCTCCTGAGCCTGTCTGCCCTTGATGCAGCAGGCTCCACAGCATCGATGATTGCCTTGTTTCCCGAAAGAGCCGCGATCTCAGTTGTCTTTCCTCCCGGAGCCGCTGCCATGTCCAGTATCCTCTCGCCGGGATGAGGGTCCAGGAGAAGGGGAGGGAGCATCGATGAGAGGCTCTGCATGTACACGAGTCCCTCCCTGAAGCACCTTGATGATCCCATCCTGCCATCCTCGACGATGTATGAATACGGGGGAAAGCTCCTTCTGGTGAAGCTTTTTCCCTCCTGGGAGAGTATGCTCTCCACCTGATCCGGAGCCGCCTTGAGCGTATTGACCCTGAATGTGGAGAGCTGCTTTTCCTGAAGCTGCAGCAGAATACCCTCGCTTTCGAGAGGGTATTCCATTTCGATCATGCTTCTGAGATCTTCTTCTGTCATAGACCCATCTTGGCCTTCATCTTGGACCAGGAATCCTTGAGCGTGACGGTCCTGTTGAATACCATGTGCTCAGGCGTGCTGTCCTTCGAATCAGCCATGTAGTAGCCATTCCTGATGAACTGAAGGTAATCGCCTGGCTTTGCGTTCCCTGCTTCCTCCTCGATGTATGCCTTCTCGATCACTACAAGCGAATCAGGATTGAGGTCATCGAGGTAGTTTCCTGTAGCCTGACCCGGGCACTCAGCCTTGAAGAGCTTGTCATACTGCCTGACCTCAGCGACAAGCGCATGGTCTGCGGATACCCAGTGGCTCGTTCCCTTTACCTTCCTTCCATCTGCGGTCGTACCGCCCTTCGATTCCGGATCGTATGTGCAGTGCACTGCTGTGATCCTGCCATCCTCATCCTTGTCGACAGAGACAGCAGTCACATAATATGCATGCTTGAGCCTGATCTCGTTGCCCGGATAGAGCCTGTGGTAGCCCTTGACCGGATTCTCCATGAAGTCCTCTTTCTCGATGTAGAGCTCCTTCGAGAATGCGACCTTGTGCTTTCCGCTCTCTGGATCCTCAGGGTTGTTCTCTGCTTCGAAGTACTCGACCTGTCCCTCCGGATAGTTGTCGATGATGATCTTAAGCGGATCGAGGACCGCCATCAGTCTCTTTGCTCTCTTGTTCAGGTCCTCCCTGACGCAGAATTCCATCAGAGAGTAATCTACGACACCCTCTACCTTTGCGACTCCGACCCTTGATACGAAGTCCTTCATTGCCTCAGGAGAGTATCCTCTTCTCCTGATGCCTGAGATGGTAGGCATCCTAGGATCGTCCCATCCTGTGACGAAGTTGTTCTGCACGAGGTAAAGGAGCTTTCTCTTGCTCATGAGGCAGTAGTTGATGTTGAGCCTTGCGAACTCGTACTGATGAGGAGCATGCTCGATTCCATCTATCGATGTCGCCCAGTCGTATGCAGGCCTGTGGTCCTCGAACTCAAGCGTGCAGATTGAGTGCGTGATGCCCTCTATTGCATCTGATATAGGATGCGTGAAGTCATACATAGGATAGATGCACCACTTCTTTCCTGTCCTCGGATGCTCTGCATACTTGATCCTGTACAGCGCAGGGTCCCTCATGTTGATATTGGGGCTGGCCATGTCTATCTTCGCACGGAGCGTGTACTTGCCCTCAGGGAATTCCCCGTTCTTCATCCTCATGAAGAGATCCAGGTTCTCCTCAATCGGCCTATCGCGGTCAGGTGAGTTCTTTCCTGGCTCTGTGAGCGTTCCCCTGTATTCCTTCATCTCCTCCGGAGTAAGGGAATCGACATATGCCTTTCCCTCCTTGATGAGGCGGACAGCGATATCGAAGAGCTGGTCATAGTAATCGGATGCATAGTACTCGTAATTGCCCCAGTCGAAGCCAAGCCAGTGAATATCGCTCTTGATTGAGTTGATATACTCCATGTCTTCCTTTGCAGGGTTCGTGTCGTCGAGCCTGAGATGGCATCTTCCGCCATACTTCTGGGCAAGCCCGAAATTGATGCATATCGATTTGATGTGTCCGATATGGAGGTAGCCGTTCGGCTCCGGGGGGAATCTCGTGACGATTACGTTGTCAGGGACTCTTCCGGCCTTTAGATCATCCTCGATGATCTTCTCCAGGAAGTTCAAAGGTCTTGCTTCCGTGTTCTCTGTTTCCATAATTCCATCCTTCAGGCCTTCCATAGGGCCCTTAAAGAGTTAATGAATGATAGCATTAAGAGGGGCGGAAATAAAAGGGCTCAGAATACCTCGAGCCCAACTTCTCCTTCCTTATCAGTCATAGCTCCGAAGGATGCTGATGAGAGGAATGCCTTATTTGAGATCGAGAGCACCATATTCCCATCTGAATAGAACGAGATATCCTCTCCGTTTTTCTCCATCCTCATGCTCCTTCCTGCTGCAATCGGGATCCTGGATGAGAATGAGAACATTCTTATGCCGATCCCCTTATCCGAAAAGCGTATTGCATCGTTATGAGTATGCAGGAAGACGAAAGACGCATCTCCCTTCTTGATCTCGATTGTTATGCTGCCGCTTTCTCCGATTGTGAAGAAAACGCAATGCCTTCCCTCTGAATGGAAGGAGAGCGAGTGCAGGGACATGCTGATCCTCTCCGGCTTGTTGATCCAGTCTGCTTTCTTTGTGTTCATGCCATCTCCGGGAATACATAGCGCTCAAGCGCATATGCAATGCCATCATCGTTGTTGCTCAGTGTTATGATATCTGCAGATTCCCTGAGGGCGCTGCAGCAGTTTCCCATTGCGATCCCGAGACCGGCTGCCCCGATCATCCCGATATCGTTGTCCCAGTCACCGAATGCTATAGTCTCATCCACTCCTATGCCCAGGTACTCGGAGACTATCCTCACTGAGTCGCTCTTGTCTATGCCCTCGGGAAGGATCTCGAGGTTCCTCAGGTCCGAGCATAGGATCCGGATGGGCAGGGCGGAAAAGCGCTCCTTGAGCTCGGCTCCCAGATCCTGGATGACCTGGCTATCGCTGTCCTTGAGGAGGATCTTGTGTATGCTTTCCACCGTCCTCCTCTCAACCTCGTCAGGATCTGTTATATCCATCCTTATGCCTTCCTGGTCGCATATGATGCACTGCCTGTCGAAGAACTCGTCATCTGCATCGATTGCGTATCTGTTCTCCGTGAATGCTATCCCGGATCTTGTGCGCCCCTTGACGTATGAGGCTGCTTCCCTATAGGCAGCCTTGTCTATCAGCACCTTCCTGATGGTCCTTTCCCCATCGCAGATCAAGGCGCCGTTAATGCATGACTCGATTACGCTCATGCCCAGCATCCTGATGCAGCTTCTGAGACCCTGCCTGTATCTTCCGGAGCAAAGGACGATCCTCATGCCAAGTCCGGTTGCCTTTTCCAGAGCTGAGATGGTATCCTTTCCGATAGTGAGGTCGCTTCTCAGAAGAGTTCCATCCAAATCGAGGAATATTGCTTTGTACATGACTGGATTCTATCATATTCGCCATATCGTCAGGAAGTGTCTTGCCATTCTCTCTCTTTCCATCATCCTGTTCTCATGCTCCCATGGCTACGCTGAGGATAGCAGATTCGCTCTTGACACTGTCGTGACGCTCCGCCTTGAGAAGGAGGCATACATCGATAAGGCTTTCAGCGATCTGGGCGATGCGGAGAAGAAGATAAGCGCGTTCATAGATGATTCAGAGATCCATAGGATCAACAGCAATGCAGGCATTGCCCCGGTTGCTGTCTCTGAGGATGTCTTTTCCCTGATAGAGCTCGCGCTCGAGCTCGAGAAGGAGACAGATGGCTTCTTCTCTCCGCTTCTTGGTCCGCTGACAATGCTCTGGAACATCGGGAGGGAGGACCAGAGAGTGCCGGGCGTTGAGGAGATAGAAAGAGCACTGGCTCTGATAGACAGCGATTACTGCATACTCGATAGGGACCGAAGGACCGTATTCCTCGCAAGGAGCGGAATGGCCCTGGATCTCGGAGGAATAGGGAAGGGGTACGTATCGGATGCCATTGTGGAATCCCTAAGGAAGGAGGGAGCTTCATCCGGGCTTATCAACCTGGGAGGAAACGTATATGCAATGGGCAGGAAGGAAGGCGGCGGGAAATGGAAGATCGGAATCACGGATCCCGGTTCTGCGAGATCCGAGTGCTTCGACACGATAGAGGCTGAGGATGAGGCT
>JAXFQZ010000148.1:0-4186 GCA_034178685.1 Candidatus Ornithospirochaeta sp.
CGCCCTTCATGTTCTTCGGCTTCACGTAGATGCCCCTGTTCTGCCTTGAGATGCCGTTGAGGTCCTTAGGAGGTATTGCGCTCATCGATCGCCTCCTACCTGCGAAAGGTATATCTGGTTATAGAGATCGCATGAATCGAGAAGCTCATCATGCCTGCCCTCTGCCGCGATCCTTCCCTTGTCGAGGACTATGACCCTCTCCATGTTCCTGACAGTCGAGATCCTCTGGCTTACGATCACAAGGGTAATATCCTTCGACTCCTCAATGATCCCCTCTAGCACCTTCTTCTCTGTCGATGCATCGAGTGCGGATGTAGCATCATCGAGGATCAGCACGGATGGCTTCCTGAGAATCGAGCGCGCGATCGACATGCGCTGCTTCTGGCCTCCTGAGAGATTCACGCCTCCCTGCCCTAGCATAGTCCCATAGCCATCAGGGAGGGATTCTATGAAGCTCCTTATCTGGGCTATCTCCGCAGCCCTCCTTATCTCCTCATCGCTGGCATCCCTATTGCCCCATGCAAGGTTATCCTTTATGGTGCCTGAAAAGAGCACAGCCTTCTGCGAGACTATCGCCACTCTCCTCATGAGGCTCTCGGAGCTGTATTTCCTTATATCGGTGCCATCTATGCTCACAGTACCTGAATCGGGATCGTAGAAGCGCGCAATGAGGCTTATAAGAGTGCTCTTCCCAGAGCCTGTCTGCCCTATTATGCCGACCTTCTCACCCGGCCTGATCGAGAAGGATGCGCTGTCGATGCTCGGTTTCGATGCGCCTGAGTATGAGAATGTGACGTTATCGAACTCGATTCCGCTCTCCATCCTCGATGCATCCATGCTGCCATTCTCCAAGGATGGCTTTCTTCCGAGAACCCGCGCTATCCTATCTGCCGATGTCTTTGCCCTGAGCGCGTGATCGGTTGCCCTCGAGAGCATCGTGAGCGAGAAGAGAAGCTGCGTCATGTAGTTGACTATCGCCATCAGAACGCCTATCTGCGCGGCATCCTGGCGCCTCGATGCAAAGAGAGCGATCACAATCGCAAGATTGACCGCAAGGTTGATAAGAGGAGTGAATACGGCAATCGTCTTAAGCGCGCTGCAGTTTGCATCCGCAAGCTCATCAGAGGATGCAGAGAAGCCCTCAAGCTCCTTCTCCTCACCAGTGAAGGCCTTGACGACACGGACTGACGACAGAAAGTCCCTTGCCCTCCCATTAAGCTTCTCAAGCTTCGTCTGCACGAGGCTGAACTTAGGGTATCCGATGGATACCTTCGCATACACGAGGAAGAACACAGCTGCTATCAGGATCGCAAGGAGGGGAATGAATGCAGGAGAGAGGAATGCGATCATGATAAGGCACCCTGAGGCAGTGATAGGCGCCTTTATCATCATCCTCATAAGGCTGTTCACGAATTCCTGTATCTGGGTCGAGTCGCTTGTGACCATCGTGATGATCTGGCTGGGATCGAAGTAATCCAGGTCCTCCAGCGAGAGCTCCATGACATGCTCATAGAGGTCCTTCCTCACTTCCTTACCAACAAGCTGGGAGACCTTGCTAGAGAAAATGCACCTCATGACCGCGCAGATAGCGCCGCAGAATGCAATCGCAAGCATCTTCATTCCATACACGAGTATGCCGCTGACCGATCCTTCCTTAAGCCCTCTATCGACTATCATAGCCATGAATGCAGGCTGCAGGAGGTCTGCGAAGGCCTCCAGAGCAAGAAACATAAGAGATAGCATGAAGACCCATTTATGCCTGAGAATGTACCTGAATATCATGTGCATGGGTAAATCATACTCCAGAAAAAGCGTTGTTTCATATCGAAAGCAGCTTTTTTCCTGCCATCATCGCCAGGAAAGCAGAAAGGGGAGAAGCTCTTCGCTAAGGATGGGGCTGCACTCCCGATGGCTTTCCCCATCATGGGAAAAGGCCTGATCGCTCAGGCCCATTCCATCACTCCACGAATTCAACTCCATCCTCGATGAGGATCTTCTCGCCTTCGCATATCACTTCAACGTTCTCCATCTTCAGCGATGCATTGCGTATCCTGAAGCCCCTTGAGCTAGGGGTCGGAAGGCCCTTGTACATGCCAGCGCTGTCCTTGTCCTCGCTTGCATCCGGGCTCACTGCGAAGGAGCAGTTCCTGATCTCAAGGCCCTCTATCGGGCGCTCCGGGAGTCCCACGATCATGCCAGCCGTTGCCCTTGAGCCAGTTGCATGGCAGGAATCGATCAGCACGGAGCTTATCTCGGGAGTCGCCTCATCGATAGGCTTCTTCTCCAGCGAGAAGTCCTCATCATCGAGGCTTCCGCTCCTGTAGTACATGTTGATCACGAACGGGCATAGGTTATCCTCGATCTCAATGTTCCTGAATACGAGGTCGTGTATCCTTCCGCCCCTTCCTCTCCTTGTCTTGATCCTGATGCCCCTGTCAGTGCCTACGAACCTGCAATCCTCGACAGTTACATTGAATATGCCGGCAGCGGTCTCAGAGCCTATCACAGCTCCTCCATGGGCACACTTGACTGTGCATCTCTTTATCAGCACATCCTCAGTAGGAATGCCGTCCGCAATCCCATCGGGGCCGGACCCTGACTTCAGGGCAATGCCATCGTCTCCTACATCGACAACGGAATCCAGTATCCTGACGCCGGAGCATGACTCTACATCTATTCCATCTGTATTGGGAGCAGTGTACGGATTCTTTATCTCAACGTTCCTTATAGTCACATCCCTGCTGAAGAGGGGGTGCACTGTCCAGAACGGGGACCCTGTGATATAAACATCCTCGATCACGATGTTCCTGCTGTTCTTTATCTGGATCAGAGGAGGCCTCAGGAACTGTATGTTCCTTCCACCGCCTCCACCGGGCTGCGTCTCATAGCCTGGATTGAGGGCTGCGAACATCTTCTCAAGCTCTGTCTCTGGTGAGTTCCCCTGGTTCCTTCTCTCAGCTGAGTACTCCCACCATGCCTCCCCGGAGCCGTTGATCCTGCCCTTTCCTGTGATCTTCGAGTTCTCTGCGCTGTCGAAGAGGATGCATGGGTGCATGCAGTAGCACTTCACGCCCTCCCAGCGCGTGTAGTATGGCTTGTAGATGGAGAAATCGGGAATGAACCTAAGCTCAGCGTTCTCCCCGAGCTCAAGCACAGCGTCCGATGGTATCTCAATAGGACCTGATTCGAATACGCCCTCTGTAAGGATGACGTGGCCGTATTCCCTGAATGCGAATTCGATCTTCTTCGACATATCGCCGCTTTCCGGTACCAGTAATACAGGTTTCATTATGCCCCCTTTGGATTCACAATAACCCGATTCTGCATTATTCTCAACACATGGATAGAATAGGTTTCAGAGCGCATGATTTCGGAATCTTTGACTCAATAGACGAGCTGGGAAGCACAATCGAGGGCTTCAGGAAGGAATCCTGGGTCCATTTCGCGATCCAGCGATGCCTTGCCTCCCCGCGCCCCTGGAGGGAGTGGGACGAGGAGTACATCTCCGGAGTCTCTTCGTCACTGAAGCGCCATGGCGTCAATATAGCGATAGTGGGATGCAGCATTAACCCGATACACCCCGATGAGGATATAAGGAAGGAGGAGATAGAGCGCTACATCAAGGCAATGAGCCTCCATAAGGCCTTCTCCTGCCCCTATATTGGCACTGAGACGGGATCTGCGAACGGAACCAAGGGCAGGTACTGCATAACTACAGCGGAAGAGAGCAATATGGACATGCTCTTCCAGTCCCTTGACAGGATGATCGATGCAGCAGAGAGGTATGACGGCTATGTCGCCATAGAGTGCGGAGCGCACTCCCATGCGCTCTCGACCCTGAAGAGAGCCGAGAGGTGCATCAGGAGGTATGAGGATACCGATAGGCTGAGGTTCATCCTCGATCCTATAAACCTGATCCCGTTCCAGGGCATAGAGGAAGAGGATGGAGTCTCGATCCTGCACCCTACAAAGGAAGCCCAGCGTGCCTTCTACATGCCTGTTATCGAAGCAATAGGGCCAAGGGCAGCCGCTATCCATATGAAGGACTTCACGCTCAATCCTGAGAACGGCGCGAAGATAGGATCCCTGACAGCGTTCACAGGCTCCTTCGACTGGAGCGGCTTCATATCGGAATACAGGAAGACAGGGAATGACGTGCCCTGGCTTCTTGAGAACCTCAGGCCGG
>JAXFQZ010000162.1:0-18180 GCA_034178685.1 Candidatus Ornithospirochaeta sp.
TCATTCATGATTCGCTATGTATGCCCTGTCTTCGCTATCATCATTCTGATCAGCTCGATTGCAAATGCATTCGGCTGGATCTCGATGTAGCGCCGGAGAGAGGAAAGAGCCTGGCGTCCAGGCTCTTTTCCTATTTCTCAAGCTCCTTCGCTGTATCCTCCAGGAGCTTTCTGATCGGGAGGTGCTGAGGGCACTGCTCCTCGCACTTCCCGCATTTCACGCAGGATGATGCCTTGCCCCTTCCTTCCGACTCGGTGTAGTACTTATAGCGGTTCTCAGCTCTCTTCCTCTGGCTTTCACCGAACTTGCTTATGTCGTTCATCAGCTTGAAGTAGTAGGGGATTCCTATCTTCCTGGGGCAGGATTCGACGCAGTAGCAGCATGCTGTGCACCCTATGCTCTCCTTTTCCTTGATTGCCTGGGCAGCCTTATCGATCGCAAGCCTCTCCTGATCCGAGAGCGGCCTGAATTCCGACATCGTCCTTATATTGTCCCTTATCTGCTCCAGGCTGCTCATCCCTGAGAGCACCATATCCACATTGCCGAGCGATGCTGCGAACCTGAGCGCCCATGATGCAGGAGATGCATCCGGATCTGCGTCCCTGAGCGCCTTGAGTCCCTTCTCAGGCAGATTCACTAGTAGACCTCCCTTTACAGGTTCCATCACCAGGACCCTCTTCGAGTGCTTCACTGCTGTCTCATAGCATAGCCTTGACTGCACCTCGAAGCTGTCCCAGTCTGCATAGTTGATCTGGAGCTGGACGTATTCCATCTCGGGATGCTTTGCAAGGTATCCATCCAGCACATCCGCTGTGTCGTGGAACGAGAATCCTATATGGCGGATCCTTCCCTCATCCATCTTCCTCCTGATGAAGTCATATGCATGGATCCTGTCTGCAAGCTCTATGTACTCGCTCTTCATTGCATGCAGCAGGTAATAGTCGAAGTACTCCACTCCGCAGCATTCAAGCTGATCGGCGAAGAAGTCCTCAAGCTCATCCTCCCTCTTGATCATCGAGAATGAGAGCTTGTTCGTGATCGTGTACGATGACCTCGGATAGCGCTTTGAGACGCACTCGCGGAATGCGATCTCGCTGTTTCTCCTTGCATGGTACGGAACAGCTGTATCGAAGTAGCTGAAGCCAGCGTCCATGTATTCATCCACCATCTGGCATAGTGCATCGTAGTCGATCGAGTCGAGCCTTGCCGGGTCTTTCAGCGGCAGCCTCATGAGGCCGAAGCCAAGCTTCTTTGGATTCATGTATATCTCCCTATTACTGTTTTATCATCATGAACGCTGTTTATAAAGCGGATTGAATGAAAAAGCCCATGCCGCTTTTCCATTGCTAACGCATCCTGATGCATAAGGCCATGATATGCTATACTTCTCCCAAGGTGGCATTATGGATAGTGATTTCTTCAGATTCCCTGAGCGGAATGCAGTCAGGCCTTTCAGGATCGCTGGCAATCTCTTCTTCGCAGGAGACAGCAATGTATCGGTATTCATCATAAGCACAGAAGAGGGGCTTATCATGATTGACACAGGGTATGCGACAGCGCAGGCATACCTAATAGATTCGATTTATCAGCTTGGATTCGATCCAAGGGATATCAGGATAATACTCCACTCGCATGGACACCATGACCATATAGGGGCAACAAGGCTTCTCAAGGCGCTGAGCGGAGCAGAGCTATGCCTTGGATGGAGGGATGCCGAGATGTTCAGGACACGCCCTGAGCTTGCTCTATGCTCCCTGATCGAGCCCTTTGCCGACGTAGAGCTATTCGATGTCGACAGGGAATTGCACGATGGTGACATAATAAGGCTGGGCGGGACTGAGATACTCGCTTTGGAGACACCGGGCCATAGCGAGGGCTGCATGTCCTATTTCCTCACTGTCACCGAGGATGGCAAGGAATACAGGGTAGGGCTATTCGGAGGAGCCGGGCTCAATACGATGACTAAGGACTTCTACAGCCAGTACGGTGTCTCAGGGTATAGGAAGGAATTCAAGGCATCGCTTTCCAGGATCATCGATATGGATGTCGATATCGCACTAGGCACGCACTGCGGCCAGTTCGAGTTCGCCGATAGGATGAAGAGAGTGAATGAGGATAGGAATCCGTTCATCGACAGCACGCTCTGGAGGCGCTCCCTTGAGAAAAGGCTGAGGATGTTCACGGAGAGGCTCGAGGAGAATCCCGATGAGAGAATCGAGGAGGAAATCTAGCATTTGATGTGACTCATGGCATCAACCTCATCCCATGGGACCGCAAAGCCGGCTCCATGGGAGCAGAAGATGCTCGATGAGGGGTTGTCGATGTCCCTTTCGGCATCGTATCCCGATTCCTCGATCACGCGCTCGCTGTCATGGCACTCGGTATAGCCTTCAACGTATGCATTCATGGAACCCTCTCCCCTGGAGAAGAGCCTTATTTCGTTCATGTAGTTCCTCATCGTAGATACAGGGCATGTCCCTGCTATCGATGCAAAGCCATCCGAGCTTGATTCTATCGATCCCTTTCCATGCATCCTCTCTATATCGCTGAGGACCCTTCCTATGCATGCATCAGGCACGATGATCTCAAAGCGGTAGTATGGCTCGAGAAGCACGGACTCTGCCTTCATCAGGCCCTGCCTCACAGCCCTGTATGTCGCCTCCCTGAAGTCACCGCCCTCTGTGTGCTTGAGGTGCGCCCTTCCTGCAAGCACTCTTATCCTGATATCCGTGATAGGGCTTCCTGTGAGAACCCCGATATGCGTCTTTTCCCTGAGGTGCGTCAGTATGAGGCGCTGCCAGCTGGTATCAAGCTCATTGACTGGAAGCTCTGAGATGAACTCCATGCCGCTTCCCCTCTCTCCCGGCTCAATGAGAAGATGCACCTCTGCATAGTGCCTCAGAGGCTCGAAGTGCCCTATCCCGATAGTGCGCTCCCTGATAGTCTCCTTGTATGCGATCCTTCCTTCACCGAATGCTATCGATGCTCCATGCCTTGTGGCTGCTATCTCGCTTATAACCTCTGTCTGCACCTCTCCCATCAGAAGGACCTGGACTTCCTTCTCCTCCCTCTGGTACTGCACGCTGATCTCAGGTATCTCATCCTCGATCATCCTCATGATCCTCAGGAGCTTTGAATCATCCATCCCCTTCGGTGGGATGACTGAGTAGACCAGGGCTGGCGTGAATGAGCTATGCGCTCTTCTTCTGCATGCTCCATATGCCATGCCTGCCCTCGATTCCTTCAGGCCAAGGACAGTGCATGCTTCCCCTGCCTCCGCCTCCTGTACGCTTGAGTACCTGCTTCCTGAGTAGATCCTGATCTCATTCGCCTTCTCCGAGCCGAGCATGTCCTTGGAATGGAGGGTTCCTCCTGTGATCCGAAGGTGCGTAAGCCTTGCGCCCTGCCTGTCGTATGATACCCTGTATACGAAGGCTCCGAATTCCTTATCAGGAGGCATAGGGGAGAAGCATGACGAGAGCACCTCAAGAAGGCGGTCGATCCCTTCCATCCTAAGCGCAGAGCCGAATAGGACAGGAACCGTATTCCCTTTTTCCACCGTCTCTCTTATATCGCTTTCGCTGATGCTCTCTCCTGCAAGGTACCTTGAAAGAAGCTCATCATCGTTTGCTGCGATCTCTTCTGTCTCTTCTTCCCCGATGGATGTGAAGTCAACGGCCCTTGGCGTCAGCTTCTGCCTTATTTCACCGAGAATCGACGGTTTATCTCTATCGCACATGTCCATCTTGTTGACGAAGATGAGCGCAGGAATGGACTGGCGGGAGAGCAGGGACCAGAGCGTCCTGGTGTGCGAGCCGATTCTGTCAGGAGCGCTGATCAGGAGTATCGCCGCATCCAGCACAGAGAGCGTTCTCTCCATCTCAGCGCTGAAATCGGCATGGCCAGGTGTGTCTATCAGCGCAATCCTTTCATTGAGGATCGCTTCCTTTGCGAAGATCGTGATGCCTCTTCTTCTCTCGATTGCATCTGTGTCCAGGAATGCATCGCCACGGTCAACGCGCCCCGGCCTGCGTATTGCACCGGATCTGTATAGAAGTGCTTCGGAGAGAGTTGTCTTTCCTGCATCGACATGTGCGATTATTCCTGCGATCAGATGGCTCATGGAGGAATGATAGCATAAGAGATGGGAGTGTAGAATGTGCTATCATAGCGCTATGGGTGATACGATATCATATTATGAGGAGCATGCATCCGAATTCGCCAGGGATACGCTCCACCTCGATCTCTCGCGGTTCCACTCGGCTTTTCTCTCGCTCATTTCCGATGGCGGAAGGATCCTTGACCTCGGGTGCGGGACGGGAAGGGATTCCAGGGTGTTTTCAGAGATGGGCTTCTCTGTCACTGCTATGGATGGCTCAGAGGCGATGTGCATGATCGCAGGAAAGACAGCGGGGATACCCGTGATCAACTCCGATTTCGAGTCATTCGTAAGCGATGTCCTCTTCGATGGCATATGGGCTTCCGCATCCCTATTGCATGTGGATAGGGAGCATCTTCCCCATATTTTCAGAAGATACGGTGCGATGCTCAGGAAGGGAGGCGTCTTCTACTCATCCTTCAGATATGGCTCCTTCAGCGGAAATATCGGCGGAAGGCACTACACATACCTTGATGAGGAGAGCTTCGCCGGCATAATAGCCCAGTCAGGCCTTTTCTCCATAAAGGAGATCGCAGTGACACCGGACCTGAGGCCAGGAAGGGAGAAGGAGCTCTGGCTGAATGCCTTCATGATAGCCGATCAGCCTTCGTCCTCAATGCAATAATGCATATTCCATCATGGGATCGGGGATTGATCTCCGCTTCTATCCTTGTTTTTGACATTCGGACATGAATCAAGCATAGTATATATGATTTGGGAGAGGCTTATGGATCTCAGGGATATGATAGTGAATTTCCTCGGCGACAGCATCACAGAGGGCGCCGGGGTCGAGGATAAAGAGAGAAACAGGTTCGATAATGTGATAGCGCGTAAGTGCGGATGCCGCCGTGTGAACAACTACGGAATAGGCGGCACGAGGATCGCGCATAGGTTCCATCCAAGCGAGAAGGCGAGGTTCGATCTCGATTTCTGCGGCAGATGCTGGGATATGGATAAAAGCGCTGATGTCATAGTCGTCTTCGGTGGAGTGAATGACTACTTCCATGGGGATGCTCCGATGGGTAATCCCGGGGATACATCGCGCGATACCTTCTGCGGCTCTGTCGATTACCTATGCAGGACCATAAGGGAGCTCTATCCCGATGCCGTTCCTGTATTCTTCGCTCCTGCCCACTGCTTCAGCGATGCAGGCTACTCAGAGAGCAGGCATAGGTACATAGGGCGTGAGGAGCACCTTCTCTCGGAGTACAGCAGGAATATCCTCGAGATAGCTCCTAGGCACGGCTTCCATGTCTTCGATATGGCCAAGGAGCTTGGCATCGATCCGAAGAAGAGCGATGAGAGGGAGAAGTACACAACGGACGGGATACACTTCAATGATATTGCCCACCATATGATCGCAGATGCGATGATCAGGTGCATATCATCGATCTGATCCGTGCAGCATTCTCCTCTTCCTTTCTGTAGAGAAAAGCACTATGGATAGGAAGAATGCGATGAACCATGGAAGCGCCTCCATGCCAAGACGGGATGATATCATTCCGAAGAGGGGAGGCATGAAGGTGGAGCCTACGTATGCGGATGCCATCTGCAGCCCTATCATCGCAGAGGAGGCCTCATTCCCGTAGAGCCTTGGCGTCTGATGTATCATCATGGGGTAAAGGGGAGCGCATCCAAGCCCCATGAGAAGCAGGACGAGGTAGAAGCGGCTTGCAGGAACCAGGGGCATTGATGCGATAGCGGCAATAAGGAGCGCTATCCCTGCTCTTATGAGACTGCAGTCCTCAATCCTGTCTGCAACGAAGCCGGAGAGCATCCTTCCTGCAGTCATCCCCCAGAAGAAGAGCGATGCATACGATGCCGCAGAGGCTTCTCCGAGTCCCTTTGAAACCATGTATGTAGCTGACCATACCATCAGCGTTCCTTCAAGCGAGCAGTATGAGAAGAAGCCTATGCATCCGTGGATGCTTCCTCTGATCCTGAGCGCATCCTTCATCATGATCGCGTTCTTCTCCGCTGCACTCTCCTTGTGCTTTTCCCATAGCGGAAAGGAGAATAGCGTGATTGCCATTATCGCAAGCTGAACCACGGATAGGATCCTGTAGCCTGAGCGCCATGTCAGCCCGATCGGTATGATCGCTCCAAGGAGTATCGGCCCGATCGTCGTCCCGAGTCCCCAGAAGCCATGGAGGAATGAAAGGACCGATGTGGGGTAGTGGAGAGTGACATAGTTGTTCAGGGCGCTGTCAACGCATCCTCCTCCCAGCCCTAGCGTAAGAGCGACGGGGAGAAGCGAGGGCAGCGAGCCCATCCTCGAGAAAAGAAACAATGATATGCTCGTGACAAGAATCGATGCCGATAGTATCGCATTCGTATGGAAGCGCCTTGCCAGATGCGCATAGGAGAGCGAGCTTATGATCGTGCCGAAGCATATGGTCATGCTTATGATCCCTGCCTGCGACACAGCAGCCCCAAGGTCGCTGTACATCAATGGCCATGCGGCTCCGAAGAGGCTGTCAGGCAGCCCAAGCGATATGAATGATATGAAGATCACAGCCAGAAGCATCGATCCCCTCCTCTTGTAATTTGCTCATTCAATAAATCAGAAAGAATGAGCTTCGTCAACAGGGAGGGGAAGTGAGCTTCCTCTATCTTGCCGTGGCAAAGCTGTAATCATCTATTATCGATGCGACAGAGTCCTTAAGAAGCGATCTTGCATCAGGTCCGATCAGGCCGTCACGCACCTTCCTGTACTGGCGCGGCATGAACTGGTGGAGCATTCCCATTGGTATCTGGATGCTGTCTATGTTCCTTATCAGGGTATCGATTGCCTCCTTCACAGCAGGATCCGTGAGATAGTACCTGCACCTGTCGGAGTATGAGAACATCCTCTTGATCCTCTTCTCCTCGTCGCTCCCATGGTAGTGCTTCTGCCAGGAAGAGGGCTTCTCGAGCATCGCCTTCTCCAGCACTTCGATGAAATCGGATCTGCCTTCCTTCAATAGAAGCTTCTCAATGAGGCTGAGGCTGTAGAGCCCCTCGCGCAGCGCGAATGTGAGCGCAGGGCCGACCTTGAGGATCCCGACGCCATCCTCAACCATCATCCTCAGGCACTCAGCGCTCTGGTAATCGGTGCTGTGGCCCTCGAGCATGATCGAATCGATCGAGGAGGCATATGCTGTGAGGCGGGAAGCCTTCTCCCTGCTGTACATGAAGACATCGGAATCACCGAATTCAACGCCTGGCTGGACAACCACTGCGATGATATCCGAGAAGGCATCCTCCATGCCTTCATCGCTGAAGGCCTTCCTGTATGCTTCTATCGTCGCGCTGAGGTTCTCAGGACTGGTAACGGTTATGCTGTCCTCCGCTTCCTGCGCTCCTCCCGGTATTGGCACTTCGCTTCCTATGATGAACACGGGTCTCTCTGCTTCAGGATGCTCCTTCCTCAGCTCCTCATAGGCCTCGATCGATGCCCTGTAAAGCCTTGCACCCCTTCCTGCGATCGTTCCGTCGGAAAGCCTTCCGTCCTTGCTGTCGTCGCCTAGCTTCATGCTTGTATCGAGGTGGATCTTGGTGAAGCCCGCAAGCACGAACAGGCGGACAAGCTCCTCGGCTCTATCCATGGCTTCCTTCTCTGGAAGCGATGACCAGATAAGAGGACCGAGGTGGTCGCCTCCGAGGATTATTCCCTCGCGCGGGAAATGGATCCTATCTGCAATCCCATAGACGAAATCCCTGAAGTCAGCTGGCTTCATCCCTGTGTATCCGCCGAACTGGTTGACCTGGTTCGCTGTCGCTTCCACAAGAACAGGGCTTCCTGTCTTCCTCGCTTCCTCCATGCATGCTTCGATCACAATATCGTTTGCTGTGCAGAAGGATGGAATGCCGCATGGCCTTCCTGCCTTCATCTCTTTCAGTATCTGCCTAAGATAATCCATTTTCTCCCTCTTTCGAAAGCAGGCAACCGTTTCCGGTTGCCTCAGTGTTCTATTCCTCCGAGCTTGGCAGGAGCCTTACCCTGGATGGTGCGAACGAGATCGATACAGCCTCTCCTTCCGAGAAGACCTGCTTTGAATGCGGATCGTCGATCTGGACGAGGACCTCTCCGAATTCCGTGTTGACGTATGTCTCGAGGCTGTGCCCGAGGTATACGTTGAGCTTTACATTTCCGTTGATGTGCCCCTGCTGAGCCTTCTCGAGAGTGATCGATTCCGGGCGTGCCATGATGCATGCATCATCGCCTGCCTTGACTGCCTCTGCGCAGTTGGATACCTCGATATCCTTGTTCCCGAGGCGGCATAGCGCTGTTCCGTCCGTCTTCTTCAGGACCTTGACCGGGAAGAATGCGGCCTTTCCGACAAAGCCTGCGACGAAGCGCGAATCAGGTGATTCGTAGATCTCCGATGGAGCTCCTATCTGCCTGATCAGGCCGTTCTTCATTACGATGATCCTATCAGAGAGGCTCATTGCCTCAACCCTGTCGTGGGTGACGTAGATAGCAGTGATCCCGAGTCCCTTCTGGATTCTCTTGATCTCGACCCTCATCTGCTCCCTGAGAAGGGCATCAAGGTTGGAAAGAGGCTCATCGAAGAGCAGTACCGATGGCTCTACTACGAGCGTGCGAGCAAGTGCGACTCTCTGCTGCTGTCCTCCTGAGAGCCTGTTAGGAGCTCTGTCCTCATAGCCTTCAAGGCCTACGAGCGAGAGCGCTTCCTTCACCTTCTTCTCTATCACGTCCTTTGGCATCTTCCTGAGCTTGAGGCCATATGCGACATTCTCTGCGACTGTCATATGTGGAAAGAGGCCATAGCTCTGGAACATCGTTGCCGTGTCCCTCTTGTTCGGAGGGAGCATTGTGACATCGGTGTTGCCGATCAGGACCTTTCCCTCTGATGGAAGCTCGAAGCCTGCGATCATCCTGAGTGTCGTTGTCTTTCCGCATCCGGATGGGCCGAGAAGCGTGACAAGCTCCCCTGGCTGGATCACGAAGCTTGAGTCATTTACGGCGATGACATCTGCCTTGCCTTTGACATCCTTGAATCTCTTTGTTACATGTTCCAATGTCACTGAAACGCTTTTCTTATCCATTTTTTACCTCGAAGTGATTGTCTTTTCCATCTTGTCATTCCTTGCAAGAAGCTGCAGGAGTCCGAATACAGCAAGTACGATTAAGATAAGAACCGTTGAGAGAACGCTCGCATAGCCGAATCTGATATTCTCTGAGAAGTTCAGGATCAGCACCGTGAGGTGGTTCCATCTTGCGGAAATGAGGAAGATGATTGCGGATACTGCAGTCATCGATCTCACGAATGTGTAGGACATGCTGGAGATGAAAGCAGGTTTTACCAAAGGAAGGACGATGGTCCTGAATACAGTAGGAGTGTCTGCGCCGAGGTCAGAAGCGGCTTCCTCGATCGATGGGTCGATCTGATGGAGGGCTGTGACTCCGTTCTCAAGTCCCACAGGAAGCTCCCTGATCACATAGTTGATCACCAGGATCGCGCCTGTTCCTACAAGAAGCAGAGGCCTCTTGTTGAATGCCATGATGAATGAGATTCCGATCAGCGTTCCCGGGATCGCATATGGTGTCATGATGAGCATCTCAAGCACTCTCTTGCCTGGGAACTTCTTCCTGACGATGAGCATCGAGGCAATCATTGCAAGGAGGCCTGCGATCGGTGTAGCGATCGCTGCAAGCGTGACTGTGTCGCGTATCGATGTCCATCCCCTTGAGAGGGCTGCCTTCCAGTTGTCGAGCGTGAATGTGTAATCGAAGCCCCAGTTGCGGCAGAAGCAGCCTGCGAGGATAGTCAGGTAGAGAAGAATGATGAATCCCATGATCAGGAATGAGACTACCTTAAGGATAGTATACGTTGTCCTGTTCGTGAGGTTCGTCAGCGTAGAGCTTGGCTTTCCCGTGACTGTGACGAAGCTCTTCTTGGATACCCAGAATCTCTGGATGAGGAATGCGCTGAGGGTTGGGACAAGGAGCATGAGCGAAAGAACAGCTCCTCCTCCTGTATCATTACGCGCGCCTGTCACCATCATGTATGCCTCTGTCGAGAGGACCCTGAAGTTTCCTGCAAGGAGCTGAGGGTTCGCGAAGTCAGCAAGGCTGTTTGTGAATACAAGAAGCCATGCGGAGAGAATCCCAGGCATCGACAGCGGCAGCGTTACCTTCAGGAATGTCTGGAGCTTCGTTGCGCTTAAATCCAGGGAAGCATCCTCCATCGTGCTGTCTATCTGCCTAAGCACAGCAGAGATGGAGAGGAATGCGATAGGGAACATTCCAATCGTCTCTACGAAGACAAGGCCTCCCAGGCCATATATGGTGCTGTTCAGGTGCAGGAGCTGCTTCGTGATCAGACCGTTGTTGCCGAATAGGAGGATGATAGATAGAGAGAGGCTGAACGGAGGGCTGATCATAGGCATTGTGCAAAGCGTGGTCATTCCCTTCTTGTGCCTGAATGGCGTTCTCTCGATCAGGAATGCGAACATGTATCCGATAAGCGTGCTCAATGTAGCTGTGAGAACGCCAAGCTGCAGCGATCCCCACAGGGCCTTCAGGTACTCAGGGCTCAGGCACATCTTCCATGTCGCGAGAGTGACCTTCCCGTCCCTGATGAATGAAAGCCTGAATGCCTCAAATAGGGGGTAGGCCACGAATACGATCACGACTGCAAACAGCCCGAGGATCAGGAATCCCGTGACTGGGTCTCTTGTGAACATTATGACGAAGGCTGCGAATATAAAGAGCGCTGAGAACGCGATGAGCATCACGCGCAGGATGCTGATGAAGCCCTTTGCATTGCTCTCAGGCACGAGGACCATCACAGCGCCTTCTGAGAAGTTGCCAGATTCATCGAGAACCGGCGCGAAGTATATATTCACCGACTGGGTCGGTATCGTTGTCCCGAGCTTTTCGGGATCAAGCGAGTAATCTGCTTTGTAGGTCTTGCCGAGCTTCTTCATCACGTTGTAGTAGACGCTGTCCTCGGCTTCCTTGAAACTGGCTGTATTCGCGTTGCTCTCCCATAGCCTCAGGGCTGTCTCGGAGCCTCCCAGAGGCTCGAGTGAGGAGAAGCCTATATTGAAGCAATAGGCTCTAGCCCCAGGGATGAGGCCTGTTACGGATTCTGCCCATTGCCTGTATTCCTCATCACCGCTTCCTCTCTCCGGTACTGTGTTCGCGTAGAGATTGATCTCATTCACGTTCCTTGTCTCTACATACGAGAGATAGCTCTTTGAGAGCTGCGAGTACATGAAGAATACTGCGCAAAGGAATATGATCACTGCGGTTGAGAATTGCATTAATCTTTTCTTGGTGAACATCTATGATTGCTCCCCGGACGTATCCGATGGATTATGACAAAGAAAAAGCCTGCCCGCATTGAGGCAGGCTTTCCAACCTGGTCTGGTCTATCAGCGCTTGTTGCCGATTTCCTCATTCCATCTGTTGAGCTGGCGTGTCTTGTTGACAGCGTCGCCTGCCCACTCGAAGTCCATGTTGACTGTCTTGAGGGATGAGAAGTCGATAGCGAGAGGATGCTTCTTGGCTCCATCCTGTACGAGGATGACATACCACTGAGTGAAGATCTCCTGAGCATCATCGTCCGAGATGATCCAGTCATAGAGCTTCTTTGCGTTGACCTCGTCCTTTCCGCCCTTGATCATGGACATGGATCCGATCTCGTATCCTGTGCCTTCCGATGGAGCTGTGATAGCGATGTTAGCGCCTTCAGCCTTGAGCTTTACCTGGTCATGAGCATGTCCGATTGCGATAGGGATCTCTCCTGTAGCAACGCTCTTTCCAGGAGCAGAGCCTGACTTTGTGTACTGGTCGATGTTCTTGTCGAGAGCCGCCATGTACTCCATCATCTTATCCTCGTCTCCGTCGAAGAGGAATGTCATCGTGGAGAGCACCTCGTAAGCTGTTCCCGATGAGTTAGGGTTAGCCATTCTCACATAGCCCTTGTACTCTGGCTTGATGAGGTCAGCCCATGATGTCGGGATCTCAAGTCCAAGCTCTTTCGCTCTGTCGATGTTTGTAGCGAATGTGAGTGGTCCGAGGTAGAGGCCGATCCAGTAGTGGTCAGGATCCTGGTACTGAGCAGGTGTCTTTGAAGCGTATCTTGATACGTAAGGCGTGGAAAGTCCCTTTGACTTAGCTGTGATGTGGTCAAGTCCTACACCGCCGACCCAGATTGAAACCTGAGGGTTGTCCTTCTCTGCCTCAAGCCTGGTGATGCACTCACCGCCTGCAAGGCGTACGAAGTTCACATGGATTCCTGTTTCCTTCTCGAACTGCTCGAAGAGAGCTGCTGCGAGTGGCTCCTCGAGAGTTGTATATGCATTTACGCTCTGTGCCTGAGCTGGAGCTGCAGGTGCTGCGGCTGCTGCGGCTGCTGGCTGAGCTTCCTGTGCGCCGTTTGCGAAAACAGCTGCACACATAGCGAAGATTGCGACAATAGCAAAGATTTTCTTCATGTTTTTTCTCCTTTCAACTTCCTATTATGCATAGCGGGAAATAAAAATGAAAGGATAATTTGCATTAAATTAACGTTGCTTTAATCTATTGAATTATTCCCGCAAGCTCCTCCAGGGCCTCTGAGAGGTCATCTGCCCTGAGGTTCGAGTAGTTGATGATGAAGCATCCTTTCCTGCCTGGCTGGGCTGCCGTGTACTCTGAGAGCGCAGAGATGTGTATGCCCTTTCCCTTAAGCGCTTCCGTTATCGCGCTGTCTTCCATTCCGGTATCGAGGCGGAGCATGAAGTGAAGCCCCGAGTCGTTCTCGATGACCGACGCATGGTCCCTGATAGGGCTTTGGGAGATCCTATCAAGCATCATCCTGCGCTGCCTGATGTAGTATAGCCTCATCCTGTTGATGTGCTTCTCGAAATAGCCTTCGGATATGAAGCGCGCGAGCGTGTACTGCTCGAAATTGGGGACTGTGCATGAATAGAAGGAGAGCATCTTCCCAAAGCGCAGAGCTAGCTCAGGGGGAAGCACCATATAGCTGATCCTTATCGTCGAAGACAGGGATTTCGAGAATGTGTTCATGTATATGACCTTTCCCTCGCCATCGATGCTCTCAAGAGTCGGGATCGGGGTTCTCGCTATCCTGAACTCGCTGTCGTAGTCATCCTCTATTATGTACCTGCCGCTCTCCCTGCTTGCCCAGGCAAGGATCTCATAGCGCCTTCTGAGAGGCATCGTAATCCCAGTGGGGAAGTGGTGGTTCGGGCTTATGTGGGCTATCTCCGCACCGCTTTCCTCAAGGCTTTCGGCAGAGAGCCCCTCATCGTCAATGCCGACATATGAGAAGCGGGCATTGTTCATCCTGTAGATGGAGGCAAGCTTGCTGTATCCCGGGTTCTCTATCGCATAGTGCTTATCCCTTCCCAGAAGCTGTATCAGGAGGGAATAGAGGTATTCCGTCCCTGCTCCGATCACTATCTGCTCAGGCGCGACTGCCATTGCCCTGAAGGAGCTGAGATAGCAGGAGATGGCATTGCGGAGCTCATGGACGCCGCATGATGGGCTTGGCTTCATGAGCCTGTCCTTGCTTGTGGAGAGTATTTCCCTTGTAAGCCTGGACCAGATGGAGAAGGGGAAGCACTCCGGATCCGTGCTGTTGTTGGATAGGTCTATCCTGTACTCCTCTCCCTCCTCCTCAAGCATAGGGATTGCCCTTGCCTCCTTCACGATCCTCTTGCCTGATGGGCGCTCTGCGACGAAGTAGCCTTTCTTCTCGATAGCCGTGACATAGCCTTCAGCGATCAGCTGGTCATATGCATTCTGTATCGTAATGGTACTCACGCCGTTGTTCCTTGCAAGGCTCCTCTTGGAAGGAAGCTTCTCGGAGGGGGAGAGCTTTCCGGAGATTATGTCGTCCCTGATGGATTTATATAGGTATTCGTAGATAGGGCAGTCTATTCCCTCGAGCGGATAGGTGAGCATCGTTGTTCCTTTATCTGGTATTAGATTATATGCATAATCTGATTATTTTTCTATAACCAGCTGAAGTCTTATCCTCTTCTCAGGAGATGGCAATATGCAGAATGACAGATATGAGCTGAATAAGGGGCTTGCCCAGATGCTGAAGGGCGGCGTGATCATGGATGTGACAACGCCTGAGCAGGCAAGGATCGCAGAGGAAGCAGGAGCATGCGCAGTTATGGCTCTAGAGAGGATCCCTGCAGACATAAGGGCAGCAGGCGGGGTCTCGAGGATGAGCGACCCGGGGATGATCAGGGGAATACAGGAAGCTGTTTCCATTCCTGTGATGGCTAAGTGCAGGATCGGGCACTTCGTGGAGGCTCAGATACTGGAGGCAATCGAGATAGACTACATCGATGAGTCCGAGGTCCTCAGCCCTGCAGATGATGTCTACCACATCAACAAGAGGGAATTCAGGGTTCCGTTCGTATGCGGAGCAAGGGATCTCGGGGAAGCCCTGAGAAGGATCAACGAGGGCGCTTCGATGATCAGGACAAAGGGTGAGCCTGGAACAGGAGATGTGATACAGGCTGTCAGGCATATGAGGAAGATGAATGCAGAGATCGCGCGCGTGGCTTCGCTGAGGGAGGATGAGCTCTTCGAGGAGGCCAAGAGGCTGCAGGTCCCATATGATCTGGTAGAGTATGTGCATGCAAACAGGAAGCTTCCTGTTGTGAACTTCGCAGCTGGCGGAGTCGCAACCCCGGCCGATGCCGCTCTGATGATGCAGCTCGGTGCAGAGGGCGTATTCGTGGGATCCGGGATCTTCAAGTCGGGCGACCCTGCTAAGAGGGCTTCCGCGATCGTGCAGGCTGTGACGAACTTCAGGGATGCGAAGCTTATAGCAAAGCTCTCCGAGAACCTTGGAGAGGCAATGGTAGGAATCAATCCCGATGAGATCAGGATCATCATGGAAGAGAGGGGCATCTGATGAGGGTCGGTATCCTTGCAGTGCAGGGAGCATTCATTGAGCATGAGAGGGCCATGGAGAGGCTGGGAATAGAGACTGTAGAGATAAGGCAGAAGAAGGACCTTGCCTCCATAGATGGCCTGATCCTCCCAGGTGGCGAGAGCACTGTGCAGGGAAAGCTCCTGGGAAAGCTCGGCATGATGGATGAGCTGAGGACTATGATAGTGAATGGCCTGCCTGTGCTTGCGACATGCGCAGGGCTGATACTCCTTGCAGAGAAGATCGAAGGCTATGAGCATGGATATCTATCGACTATGCCGATCAGCGTTGTCAGGAATGCATATGGCCGCCAGCTCGGCTCCTTCGAGTGCGAAGGGGACTTCAGGGGAATCGGAAGAATACCGATGGTCTTCATAAGAGCGCCATATATCAAGGAAGCCGGAGAGGGCACTGAGGTCCTTTCCGAGGTCGATGGAAGGATCGTTGCTGCCAGAAGCGGTAATCAGATAGCGCTATCGTTCCATCCTGAGCTTACTGACAGCCTTGAGGTCCATCGCTATTTCGCTTCCCTCATGTGATGCTCCAGTATCCTCTTCACGCGCGGCCTGTTGTATCTCTGCGCCGCTACGAACAGAAGATCTATGCAGGATGCAGCGGCCGATGTGAGGAGGAATACGCACCAGGAAGACCTGAGGTAACCGGATAGAAGGGAGACGATGAAGGGTATGTAGCTGAGAACGGCTATCACAGCGTGCACTGCCTCAGCGTGGAGCATCGAGGAGTATAGCTTTCCCATATCGCGCTCCCTGAAAAGCTTCGGGTTGTATGTCGGGAGATGGTCCTTCCATCTCCTGATTCCGATCCTCTCGTAGAAGAGGATCTCCTTTTTCCCTACCTGGAAGACCCTGCTTCTTCCATCGATCCTCATCAAGGATACAGCCATGCCAGCTATCATCCTCATCCATATGTGGTATGTGAATGTCAGGAGCGTTATCGCAGCGGTCGATGATCCTGATCGGAGCGACATGATGCTCAGAATCGGCAATGCTATTGCAGACAAGTTGAAGACCATCGCAAAGCTCATTCTCTTTCCTTCATTCCCTGCTGACAGAATAATGGGAAAGAGCTCGTTTCTGCAATCTGCCCGAGGTCTTCCCCCATGTTTTCTGATATCCTGGCTCTTTCAGCCAATTGGCAGTAAATTCCATGAGGTTCCTGGACTGGATGGTCCTGCTTTGAAAGCGGATTGGCATAAGAATGCATGGATGGAAAATCCAGAGCCAGCAAGCTTATCCCTGTGTCTTAATGGCAATGCTTATTTCTGGTTCTCCGCAGGATGGGCAAAAAGAAAGGACAGCACGCTTCATGCTGTCCCTGTCCTCAGAGCCCGAGCATTCTCTTGAGCTCTGCTTCGTTTCTGACGCCTGTTGCCCTATCGACTACCTCTCCGTTCCTGAAAACAAGGAGGGTAGGAATTGCCTGAACCCCGAATTCGCCTGCCAGGTCCGGTGCCTCATCCACGTTGCACTTGCAGATCCTTGCATCCTCAAGGCCCTTTGCGCTCTCGAGTATCCTTCCCTGCATCTTGCATGGTCCGCACCATGGTGCCCAGAAATCGACGAGCACCGGCTTATCTGAATCAAGGACCTCTGCCTTGAAGTTATCCTTTGTGATATGCGTGATCATAGTTTTCTCCTTAGTCTGAATATAATGTATAATCCCGTCATGGCAATACCGATTCGCCATATAGGGCGAATGTGCCCTCGGTATCGGTTAGTCCCATAACAGGTATTGTCATCGATGAGAGAGGCATCATGCCGTAAGCATAGATGAAATCGAGCCTCTCATACACGTCTCCTGTCTTCCTTGTGATGCCAGGGTCCACATCGGATGTGTAATGCGTCATCCTGTATACATCAAGGTATCCCTTGCTCTCTATCGCATCCGAGACAGGGAAGCTGAAGTCGTCCCTGTACCAGTATGGCGTCATCTTGCTCCAGTCCCCGGTAGCTGGCATCGATGAGGAGAGGACTATCATTGAAGGCTTATCCTCGCCTTGGCCTATATCCGGGATCATTGCGCTGTAATCGATCGTGCCCAGCCACTGCGGGATCTCGTCAGCTGTCTCCGGAATAAGCCTCTCAAGATAAACTGGCGTGATATCGACAGTGCGGTCCTCTGAGATCCTGAATACAGCCCTGGCGCTGTCTGCGCTCTCGAGCTTCAGGGAGTGGATTACGGTTCCGCCCTCAAGCGTGACTGCATCGCGCTCTGAGAGCATCGCATACCTTGCCTGGTTATGGAGAGAACCGAGCAATACTATGAAGTCCGCTTCGATGTCGGAAACAGACTTCTGTATTCTCTGGAGCGTGTCGTCTGCCTTGTCATCGCTTCCTAATGGAAGAAGAAGGACGCTTGCCTTCAGGATGGAGCCTTCCTTGATGCTGTCATCCTTCCTTGGCCTGTAGATATGGGGGAAAGCAAGCTCTGAGAGATCCTCGGGGTACTCGTTGACAGCCATTTCGATCGCAAGCTGCTCGGCCCTTATCCGCTCTTCCTCCTCAAGCCTCAGTCTCTCTTCCTCGAGCCTCGCTCTCTCCTCCTCAGCCTTTCTCTCGGCTTCAAGGAGAAGCCTTTCCGCTTCCTCTTCCTCTAGCCTTATTCTATCCAGCTCTGCCTGGATTCTTGCTTCCTCTGCATCCTTCGCGGCCTTGATCACCCTGTACCTTGTCTCAGGGAGGTTCTCATACACAGGAAGCGTGATCGAGTCCTTTCCCTCCCTGATGGTATAGGATGAGCATGATGCTATGAGTATCAGCAGCAGAAGCGGCAGGATTCTCTTCATAGTAATACTCCTTATCTGTCGGCGGAAACCCCGACGGCTTTGCCGCGGGGAGGAGCCGACACTAAAGATGATACAGATGGAACCATAATGAGCCCACCCGCCCGTTCCAATAGTCTCAGCCTGCTGCAGTTCAGGTTGAGAAGCGTGTTGTCATTCAGCGTACGCAAAGCAAGATATCCGCTGGTTCTAAGACCGGATATCCGGCATGTCTGTCCGCTTCCCGCAACAACGACCCTGTCGTGCAGGCCGAACCCGGATACCCTGTGCGCCGCCTGTGCCGCCTGGCGCCTGCCGTGCTTTGC
>JAXFQZ010000026.1:0-2896 GCA_034178685.1 Candidatus Ornithospirochaeta sp.
TAGGTGTCACAGAAGATAAGATTGTTAACATACATGCAATAAAGGGAAGCGATGCCGTGGCTGTTGGATTTGATTTTGATTGTGATGGAAAGCATTACCGATATGATTATTCTTCAGACAGACTGGATATTGAGAGACGATAGCAGAAACAAGTGTTGTTTTAGCTTTTTCTCATAATATATATCTTTTGAATAACTGAATTTAAAATACAGGATAAGGAATTGAATCATTATGTTTTCCGGAATAATAGCTGGCATTGCATGGGCTGTTGATACAGTCATTATCAGTATAGCTCTTTCAATGAGTCCCTTCATGAGCACGCATCAAGCAGTCATGCTAGCTCCTTTTGCTAGTACGTTCCTGCACGATGCGTTTTCTTCAATCTGGTCATGTATATACAACGGAGTCAGAGGAAATTTGCCATCTGTAGCTATTGCATTGAAAAAACATGATGGTAGATTTGTTGCTCTGGCAGCTGTTATTGGTGGTCCTATTGGCATGACAGGATATGTCCTTTCTGTTGCCAATATGGGAGCTTCAATAGGAGCTGTAGCATCAGCAGTATTTCCTGCAATCGGTGCTGTTCTGGCGTTCTTCTTCCTAAAAGAGAAAATGCAATGGTACCGTTGGGTATTCCTGATTCTCAGTCTTTTGGGTGTATATGGGCTTTCGTATTCTCCTGAGATCAATATCGTTAACTTCTGGCTTGGTTTTGCTGGTACTCTAATGTGTGCTTTCGGGTGGGGAATCGAAGCTGTGGTTATTGCGAAATGTGTTAAATGCAATGATGTGACAGATGAGATAGCTCTGCAGATCAGGCAGACAGCATCTGCGTTGGTATATGGAGTTATCGTCCTCCCTGTTATGAAAGGATGGGGCTTTACTCTGTCATTGTTTCATGGTTCTGGCTCGTTGATACCAACAATCGCGATAGCTGCTTTGTTTGGTACTGTGTCTTATCTATTCTATTATAAAGCCATTTCTAAGCTTGGAGCCTCCAAAGCTATGGCGCTTAATATCACTTATTCGGCTTGGGCTGTCATAATATCCATTGTATTCTTAGGAGATCTTAAGCTTCTCAATCCTGTTACGATACTGTGTACTATTGCTGTTCTAGCTTTTGGAATACTTGCAGGTGCGGACTATAAGGAATTGGTAGAAAAAAGACAGGAAAAAGCAAACAGAGCCAAATGAACTGCCATATCCATAGTATTCTTATTGCTAGGAGGAAAGGTTTGACGCTTGTTGTTACTGGTGGGGCTGGGTTCATCGGGTCCTGCTTTATTGACTATTATCTGGAGAAGCATCCTGGGGATAGGGTAGTGTGCCTCGATAGCCTTACGTATGCAGGGAATATGAAATCGCTTTCGGGAGCGCTTCCCTCTCCTTCATTCAGGTTCGTCCGTTGTGATATCACTTCGCGGGAATCCGTCTATGATGTCTTTGATCAGGAGAGGCCGGACGCTGTTGTGAACTTCGCCGCTGAGAGCCATGTCGATAGAAGCATCTCCGATCCTTCTGTTTTCATTAAGACGAATGTGCTTGGGACCGGAGTCCTGCTTGATGCATGCCTTGCTTTCGGTGTCTCCAGATTCCATCAGGTGTCCACAGACGAAGTCTATGGTTCCTTGCCTCTTGATAGGAAGGACCTTCTTTTCACAGAATCCTCTGCTATTAAGCCTAATAGCCCATACAGTGCTTCGAAGGCGTCTGCGGATCTGCTTGCCCTTGCGTACCTGAGGACCTATGGCCTTCCTGTTTCGATATCCAGATGCTCGAATAACTATGGTCCCAGGCAGTTTCCTGAGAAGCTCATTCCTCTTATGGTCCTGAATGCTTCCAAGGGCATTCCTCTTCCTCTTTATGGGGATGGGATGAATGTCAGGGACTGGATACATGTCTCGGACCATGCAAGGGCTATAGATATGATTCTCCATAATGGGAAAAGCGGGGCTGTGTACAATGTCGGTGCCAGGACTGAGATCAGCAACCTCGATATCGTGAAGAGGATCCTCAGGATCCTTGGCAGGCCTGAGAGCCTTATTTCCTTTGTTCCTGACAGGAAGGGGCATGACAGAAGGTATGCCCTTGATTCCTCCCTCATAGAGAGGGAGCTTGGATGGAGGCCTGCTGTTTCCTTCGATCAGGGCCTTGAGGATACTGTAATGTGGTATCTCAGGAATCCTGAATGGGTTTCTTCCTGTTCCGCTCCCTGTACTCCTTAGGCGTCATTCCCAGCCATTTCCTGAAGAAGCGGCAGAACTGCTGAGGGTTCATTCCTATTCTCTCGGCTATTGCGATATTCGAAGCATTCTCATCCTGCAGCAGAAGCTTTGTCGCAATCTGCACCTTCCTCTTTGCCACTAGGCTTGAGAATGTCAGTCCTGTCTTCTCATGGATCATTGCCGAAAGGTATCCAGGCGAGAGCCCGTACTCATCGGCAATCGTTGTGAGCGTTGCATCCTTAGGGTTATTCCTTATTGACTCAAGGATGCTTGTAAGCCTGTCGTTGTTCTCTGTCGGCGTGATCGGGAATGTGTACTCGTCTCCCTTGAAAAGGAGCGCGAAGTACATGGCAAGCTGCGAAAGAAATAGAGGGCGGTACGACTGGTCCTCAAGGTATGGAAGCATGCGCAGGGCTTCATCCGAGTGCCTGATCAGCACGCAGGTCCTTGTCACATCCTCGTTCCTCAGTGCTTCGAAGAAGCTTCTCAGTCCCTTCTTCTCCTTGCTTTCGAATGCAAGCACATCCTTGAGCGTCTCCATCTTCACCAGAAGGTTGATCGTGACTGTGTCATCCTCGAATACGGATATTGAGTGGTATGTCCTTGGTGCGATAATAAGCGCATCGCCTTCTTCCATCATGAATTCCCTGCCGTAGAAGCGCTGCTTGCAT
>JAXFQZ010000011.1:0-6027 GCA_034178685.1 Candidatus Ornithospirochaeta sp.
GGAAAACCTTTCTTCCTTTCATACCAAACTCCTGATGCCGTTTGATACAGAAACGGGAAAAGCTATGCCGATTATACCGGGAAACGAAGGATGTGTCATCATATCAGGCTTTTATGATTGAATCGGGCCAAGAAGAAAGACAGCAATGGATTATCGATCTGGCAAGGCGCCTCGATCATCACAGGATATGGAATCGCAGCCTCTCTGGCAATCCTTACGCTTGCCCTCGTCTCATCAGCCATCCTGCATCTGATGATAGCAGAGCTATCCCTCAGGAGCAGGGATCAGGGACAGATAATCTCTGCATTCTCGGAATTCCTATTCAATGGAAGGAATGGCAAGCTCCTTACTTATCTCTTCTTCATCCTCATGGCCTTCGTGCTTGTATTCAATCTCGCAGCATATATCAGGGGAGCATCTGAGATAATCAATCCGCTTCTTCAGTCAGGCACCCCATCCTGAATCTTATTGCAATGCTACTAAGGCGGGGACGGAAGATCTGAGATCACCTGCTCCAGAATTCCCTTGTAAAGAGCGAATAGACAGTAAGAAGCTCAAGCCTTCCCACAAGCATCAGGAACGAGAACACCCACATGGACCAATCGGGATACGACACGAATGTCATTCGCGTACCTATTCCTCCGAAGCCTATTCCTATGTTTCCCTGGCAGAGGATTACAGATGAGAAAGCGACTATGAAATCGACATCGGTGAGGGATATGACAAGCGTGCCGATGAGAATCGTCATAATATAGAGCCCTATGAAGCCCGATATCGAGGAGGCAGTGTCATCCGTGATAACGTCATCCCCGATCCTAATGTTCGTCACTGCAGAGGGATGGAGCCTCTTGACCATAGCGTTCTTCCCGAGCTTTGCGATCACTCCGATCCTTATGACCTTGATTCCGCCTCCTGCAGAGCCTGCGCATCCACCGACGAAGCATAGCAGGAAGAGGACCATCTGGGAGAAGAGAGGCCACATCGAGTAGTCTGTTGTCGAGAAGCCTGTCGTCGTGATGAACGATACGCTCTGGAAGAGGGCAAGCCTGAGAGCATCGATGCCGCTTGAAACGCCCTTTGCAATCAGGTTCGCTGAGATAAGAAGAGTCGAGGCAAGGATTATCGAAAGGTAGAGCCTGAGCTCGCCATCCCTGGCGACTCTCCTGAGCTTACGCTGGATTATCTTGTAGTAGAGGGCGAAATTGCCTCCTGCAAGGATCATGAACACAATGCATACCCACTCGACATATGCCGATCCATAGCCTGCAATGGATGCATCCTTGACTGTAAAGCCCGCAGCTCCCATCGTTCCGAATGTCACAGTCACTGCATCGAAGAGCGAGAGACCGCCGAAGAGCAGAAGCACTGTCTCGAGGACAGAGAGCGCTACATAGATTCCCCATAGGATCATGGCTGTATGCTGGATCTTAGGCGTGAGCTTGTCCTTCGTAGGCCCTACGCTCTCTGCTCCCACAAGCGCTGTGCCACGCACTCCGAAGAACGGAAGGACCGCAACGAAGAGCACGACTATTCCCATTCCTCCGAGCCAGTTCGTCATATTCCTCCAGAAGAGGATCGATTCTGCCTTTGTCTCTATTGAGGGAATCGCTGTCGCTCCTGTCGTGGTGAAGCCGCTCATGATCTCGAAATAGCACTGGCTGAAAGTAGGCATGGTCTTCGTAAGATAGAGTGGAAGGGCTCCGAAGGCAGTGATCAGGACCCATGTAAGCGTTACGAAGAGATAGCTGTCCTTGACGCCTATCCTGATCTGCTTCCTTCTTGTCGCAAAAAGGACAATCAGAGAGAAAAGAAGCATAATGGAGAGCGTGATGATGAATGCAATGAAAGCGCTTCTCTCTGCGAAATGGACTGCAAGCAATGTCGGCATGCACATCAGCAGGGCGACAAAGAGTATGATGATCGAGAGCAGCTTCAGAACGGAACCGGGATTCATGCAGGCCTCATGAGAACAGATCGGCTATGAATGCATAGTCCCTGTGGGAGGCCGATACCAGGATGATATCATCCTCCTCGAATGCATAGCTTCCATCAGGGATGAATTTCTCCCTCCCCCTGGAGACACTTGCTATGATCGCCTTATTGCCCATCTTCACATCCTTGAGCATCTTTCCGATGTACCTGAAGTCCTTGCCTATCCTGTATTCATATACCTCAAGCTCTCCATCGAAGAGGCTATGGAGCGTCTTGATGCCATCGGCCCTGATGTACTTCATGATAGTGTCTACAGTAGCATCGGTAGTGGAGATAGGCGCATCGATATCCATATGGCGCGCAAGCTGCATGTAGTTGGTATTGGTCCTGATAAGGGCCATGGTGCGCTTGCAGCCCTGCCTCTTAGCGTAGCTTGCGACTATGATATTGAGTTCATCGTTATCCGTGATCGAGATCACAAGATCGGATTCATGCAGCTTCTCATCATCCCAGAGGGATTCATCGGTGATCGATGCGTTAAGGACAAGCACATCGGGGAATTCCTCTGCAAAGCTATGGCATGTCTCCCCATCCTTCTCGATAAGCATGACATGCCTCTTAAGCGATGCGCTCATTCCGGATAGAAGGTACTTCGTGATCCTGGTGGCTCCGATTATGACGATTTTCCTCAGCTTGCCCCCTGTGGTCACGATATCGGTGAAATTGAGCCTGCCTGCCTCATTCTCGTCTGCGATTATCGCAACCTCATCATTCTCCTGAAGGACAGTCGTGCCATAAGGAGTAAAGACCTTGTTCCTCCTCTTGATTCCAGTGAGCACATACTGCCCGGGATGCTCCTGCTTGATCTGTATCAGGTTCTTGCCTGAGAATGAATCACCCTCTCCTATCGTCTTGGTGAAAAGCACGTAGTGGCAGTCAGGGAAGAATATGACATCCCTGAAGAGGCCTGACTGTATGATGCCGTTTATCCTCGTAGCAGCCTCCATATCGGGATTCACGATGTGCGAGATGCCAAGGATCCTGAAATTCGATGCATTGTCGGAGCTGATGTAGCTGATGCCCCTGATCGTAGCTATAGTCTGCTTAACGGAAGGGAACTGGCTTGATACAATGCCGCAGGAGACAAGATTGATCTCATCGCTGCTGGTGACGGCAATCACAGCATCTGCGCTTTCGCATCCTGCAGCCCTGAGCTTCTCTATATCCGTTGCCGAGCCGCAGATAGCCATGCAGTCAAGCTTGGCGATTGCCGATGAGCATCTACCTGCATCATTGTCGAGGAACGTGACTTCCTTATTCTCCTCAATGAGGTTCCTTGCAAGCCTCAGCCCTCTTCTTCCTGCTCCGAGAATCACTATTTTCATACTTTGCCCATTATAGCCCAGATATCACCATTAGTCTTCATGCTTTTGCTTCTACCTGGTCAGGTCCTTCAGCCACCTGTACTTCCTATAGTGATGCATAGTCCATGGTATCTTCCCAACCTCATCAAGGCATGTGCAGAAATACACTGCAGCTACCGGCCATCCAAGAACGAATGTGCCTGCAGCGGCAAGCGGAACCGCGACTCCCCACATCGCGACTACGATCGAGTAGAAATCGAACATCGTGTCCCCGCCTGAAGCGAACATGCCGTTGATCACAACGGAGTTGAAGGAGCATCCGATGATGTATATGGAGAGGATCGCCGAAATCGTTATGAAGTGGGCGGCGGCTCCCTCCGAGAGCTTCACGGCAGAAAGCGCAAATGGAATAGAGCCCAGGATCAGGAGCGATGAAGCGACTCCGCAGAGCACAGAGAGAACGACGAACCTGTCACCATAGACCTTCGCCATCCCGAGGTTCCCGCTTCCCAGCTCATAGCCGATCATTATCGAAGCACCTCCCGCAAGGCCCCTTGTGAAGCTGATGACAAGGCTTCTGACAACGGATGCGACGGAGTTGGCGGCAGCGGCCTCCACTCCCATATGCCCCATGAATGCAGAATAGGATGCAAAGCCGAATGTCCATACCATGTATGCTCCCATCAGGGGGATGAGCTGCTTCACGAAATCCCTTGAAAGCTGCCTGTCGAAGGAGAAGAACGCTCTGATATCGGGGCGCGTGAAGTCATTCCTGCAGCTTTCGAATGCCGAGAATACAAGCTCTACTGCTCTTGCGATCACAGTAGCCAGGGCAGCTCCTACGACTCCCATTGAGGGGACACCGAAGAGACCGAAGATGAACACTGCGTTCAGCCCTATATTCAGAACAACGGCAATGCCGCTGATCCTTGCTACAGCCGCAGTATTGCGCCCAAGCTTGATCAGGGCAAGCAGGCACTGGGAAACGCCTGTGATGAGGTATGAGAAAGCAGCGACCCTGAGGTAGCTGATACCAAGACCGATAAGGGCATCCTCGTTCGTGAAGATGCGCATCAGGGCCTCTGGGGAGAAGAAGCATAGACAGAATGTGATTATGCTGACAGCAAGGCAGATGCGCATGCTCATGAAAAGGAGCTTGTTCAGCGTCTTCTTATCGCATTTGCCTGCATACTGGGCACCGAGGATCTGGAAGGCTGCGATTATTCCGGAAACCGTGAGATTCTGCACGAACTGGATCTGGGTTGCCAGAGACACCGCTGCCATTGCATTCTGCTCAAGGGATCCGAGCATGATCGTATCAGATGCGGCAACGCAGGCAAGAAGGAGATTCTGGAGAGCAATCGGCAATGCAAGCCTTACAAGCTTCCTGACAAACATACCGTCAGAAGCTATTTCCCTTATAATACTGTGTTTCATAGGTATGGCGCTATTCTATCAGAATACACCGGCTCTTTCCATAGATGATGAATATGGACATTTTGCGGATTATCTCCCATACCTCTTGTATTTTCTCCGGGACGTAACAATATTTGAATCAGTGAGGTATGTTATGCCAGATATTGAATTAACAGCTTATGGAATCACAGGGACAAGGGAGATTGTCCACAACCCTTCCTACGAATACCTATTCAGGGAAGAGACAGCAGAAGGCCTGACAGGATATGACAAGGGCCAGGTAAGCGAGCTCGGGGCTGTCAACGTAATGACAGGAATCTACACAGGCAGATCCCCGAAGGACAAGTACATCGTAATGGATGAGAACTCAAAGGATACCGTATGGTGGACATCCGATGAGTATAGGAACGACAACCATCCTCTATCGGAGGAAAACTGGAAGAAGCTCAAGGATATCGCAATAAAGGAGCTTTCGGGGAAGAAGCTCTACGTCGTCGATGCCTTCTGCGGCGCGAACAAGGACACGAGGATGGCAATCAGGTTCATCGTCGAGGTCGCATGGCAGGCGCACTTTGTCAAGAACATGTTCATCAGGCCAACGGAGGAGGAGCTTAAGGACTTCAGGCCAGACTTCATCGTATACAATGCATCAAAGGCAAAGGTCGATGACTACAAGGCAATGGGAATCAACTCGGAGACTGCTGTTGCATTCAACATCACATCGCGCGAGCAGGTGATCATAAACACATGGTACGGCGGCGAGATGAAGAAGGGAATGTTCTCAATGATGAACTACTACCTTCCTCTCAAGGGAATCGCCTCGATGCACTGCTCAGCCAATACAGATATGAACGGAGAGAACACAGCTATATTCTTCGGTCTATCCGGAACAGGAAAGACGACTCTCTCCACAGACCCGAAGAGGCTTCTGATAGGCGATGACGAGCATGGATGGGATGACAAGGGCGTATTCAACTTCGAAGGCGGATGCTATGCAAAGGTCATCAACCTCGACAAGGAATCGGAGCCAGACATCTACAATGCAATCAAGCGCGATGCGCTTCTTGAGAACGTGACTCTCGATGAAGAGGGAAAGATCGATTTCAAGGACAAGAGCGTAACAGAGAACACAAGGGTCTCCTACCCTATCTACCACATCAGGAACATCGTAAGGCCAGTATCCTCAGCTCCTGCTGCGAAGAACGTCATCTTCCTCTCGGCAGATGCATTCGGAGTCCTTCCTCCTGTTTCTATTCTCACGCCTGAGCAGACCCAGTACTACTTCCTCTCTGGCTTCACAGCAAAGCTTGCTGGG
>JAXFQZ010000129.1:0-20385 GCA_034178685.1 Candidatus Ornithospirochaeta sp.
ATCCAGATCGTGCAGTGCTCTCGGGAATCAGGCCAGGAAATCGTAAATGGTTCTTCCAATCGCTCCATCAGCATAAAGCTCCGATCAGAGCTCAAGCGTCTCAAGCTCCCAGGCAATAGCAGAACCAGGGATGATGCATGCTTCAGCTTCCAGATCCCTGGTATCGCTGTAGTACGGAATGTGGATGAGCCTCGTAAGAGCTGCATTGCACTTCGATGCGAATAAAGCGCACTCCTTACCGTTCATATGTCCCATAGCGCTCCCTGAGCCATGCTTTGAGAGAAAAGAGCACTCAGCGACAAGGAGGTCCGCACCCTCTGCCTTGGCTGCAATCGAGTCTGAGAAAGCGCCATCGGATGTGTAGAATAGCCTCCTTCCGCACGATTCCACGGATACAGCGTAGCACTCCACAGGATGGATCGTACGGTGAAACGAGATTGAGAACGGGCCTATCGAAAGCCTCGTGCTCCCGTCCACGGGAATGAACCGGGACACTCCCTCCATATTCAGCATTCTCTCGAATGAGGGATCCGAAGGCCCGTAGAAATCAAGAGGAGGAAGATCCCTCCCCAGCTGCTTGGCAATAAGCCTTCCGTAGACAGCGATCGGGGCATCTGCATAGTGGTCATAGTGGGCATGGGTTATTATCACGCTGTCTATCTTGTCGATAGGCTTGATCGACTCAAGGTGCGATACCGTCGCAGACCCCATATCGATGACGATAGAGACCCCTTTGTCCTCTACAAGGAGGGATGCATTTGCGCCTCCTGCTTTCGGGTATCCCCCGTATATCCCAATGAATGTGACCTTCATGCTACAGCCTCGAGAGCGATGCCTCTACAAGGAGCTTCGTGTACTCCTTCTCAGGATCCGCGATCACGCTGTCTGATGCGCCTGTCTCAACGACGCGGCCATCCTTCATGACCATGATTCTATCCGAGATGTACCTTACGATGCCTATATCGTGGCTTATGAACAGCATCGAGAGCCCAATCTCCTTCTTAAGCGATACAAGGAGATTGAGTATCTGCGCCTGGAGCGAGACATCAAGGGATGATGTGCACTCATCGCAGATCAGGATCCTCGGCCTGAGAAGGAGCGCGCGTGCTATTGCGATTCTCTGGAGCTGTCCACCGGAGAAGTGGGAGGGATGGAACTGGAGAGTGTTGCCTGGATCCAGCCCTACCCTGAGGAGCATCGATTCGATCATCTCATTCCTCTCTGAACCCGATAGGCTCCTGCAGTTGATAGCCAGAGGCTCCTCCAGAACCGACCTGATCGTGAAATAGGGATTCATCGACTCCCTGGGTGACTGGAAGATAAACTGCACCGATTTCCTGAAATCCCTCCATTCATCGCGCTTCATCCTCATTATATCGGAGCCAAGATAGTAGATGCTTCCCATTGTAGGACGCTGAAGTCCTCCAGCAATCTCGCTCAGCGTGCTCTTCCCGCTCCCCGATTCGCCTACAATGCCAAGGACCTCGCCTTCATCGAGCGAGAACGATACCTTATCCAGGGCCCTGAATGTCCTTCGCCCCTTGATCCTGAAATCCTTTGTTATCGCAGTCGCCTCAAGAACCATGATGTCCCTCCTCTGCCAGTATGCAGCTGACGCTGTGGCTGGGGCTCACGCTGACTGTCCTGATCCTTTCCATGCATGCAGGCCGGGCATGAGGGCACCTAGGGGCAAACGGGCATCCGCTTCGCCTCCTGTCATCCTCGCTTATATACCCCTTTATCTCCTCCAGGGGCTTTGTCTTATCCTGCTCAAGGGTAGGAGTCAGCGCAATAAGCGCCTTTGTGTATGGATGCATAGGCTCTGAGAAGATCTCTTCCTTCGTGCCCTGCTCCACTACATGGCCTGAGTAGAAGACAGCAACCAGGTCAGCGATCCTCTTCACGAATACCAGGTCGTGGCTGACAAGGACAAGAGAGAGTTTCCTTTCCTCAAGAAGCGACAGATACAGATCTGCAACCTGCATCTGGACGATCCTGTCCAGGGCAGATGTAGGCTCATCGGATAGAAGAAGAGGAGGATCCATCATCAAGGCCGCTGCGATATTGACTCTCTGCCTCATGCCTCCCGAGAGCTCTGAGGGATAAGAGGAGAGGACTCTCTCCGGATCCGCGATCCCTACCCTCTCGAGAAGGGACCCTGCTTTCCTCAGAGCCTCCTTGCGCATCCTCCTTCCATTGAAATTGATAAATCCATCTGTCATCTGATCTGCTACCCTCAGGAGAGGATGGAGGTAGTTGACTGTGTTCTGAGGCACAAAGCCAAGCGTTGTGCCAAGGAGCCTCCGCCTTTCCTTAGGGCTGAGCGAGTATATATCGGAGCCATCGAGGAGGACAGTGCCAGATGTCTTTGAGACATCCCTTGGAAGCAGAGAGAGGATGGACTTGAGAGTCATCGTCTTTCCGCTTCCCGATTCCCCTATGAAGGCAATGGTCTGGCTGGGCATCAATCCAATGCTCACTGAGTCAAGCAGCATCTTGTCATCGTCCCTCAATGAGAGGCCGTCTATCCGCAGTATCTCATTCATTGCCCTTCCTCCTGTTGAGCATCTCGTTGATGCCATCCCCGAGAAGGGAGAAGCCAAGGACTGCGATCGCAAGCACTACCCCCGGGCATAGTGCCTGATAGGGCTCGAGAAGCACATAGCCCTTTGCCTCTGAGAGCATAAGCCCGAGGCTTGCCCCAGGCGGCTGTATGCCAAGGCCGAGGAACGAGAGCGATGACTCGGTGAGGATCGCGGCTCCGATTGATGATGAGAACTGAGTGACAAGGCGCGTCAGCATATCAGGAAGCATATGGAACACAACAAGGCGTGGAGTCGATGCACCGTAGCTCCTTGCAGCCTTCACCCATCCTTTCTTCCTGTTCTCGAGGATCATCGAATAGGAAAGACGCGCGAAGATGGGAACCATGAAGAACGCAATCGCGATGCTAGCGTTCATGATTCCCTTTCCCAGCACAGCAGAGAGCATCAGCGCGGATAGAATGCCAGGGAATGCCATAAGGGCATCTATGAACCTCATTATAGCGATCTCGATCGCAGCAGGCGAAAGAGCCGCAGCGGATCCTATCGCAAGTCCTGCTGCCGAGCCAATGAATACAGATGCGATGCTCACAGCAAGGGCAGAGCGCGTCGAGACGAGGATCCTCGAGAGTATATCCCTTCCGAAGTGGTCTGTTCCCAGGATGTGCGACCCTGATGGAGGCGCGAACCTGTTTCTTATATCCATCTCATCGATCCTGTAAGGAAGATAGATGTACGAGAGGATGCATAGCGCTATTATGAAGAGGACCATAATGGATCCGATGATAAGCGAGTGGTTTCTCTTCCTCATCCCTTCTCCTCCCCGAGCCTTATAAGAGGATCCGCGCATGCAACCGCGATATCAGTCAGAAGATTCATTACAACGACCATGGTCGTTATGAAGAGCACTATTCCCTGCAGAAGCGCTACGTCATGCTGCTCGACAGAGACCAGCAGAAGCCTTCCGATCCCTGGCAGGGAGAAGACGTTCTCGACGATCGCAGTGCCTCCGAAGAGCTTAGCAGCCTGGTTTCCTATAAGGGTTATCGGGGCTATTATCGCACTGCGCCCGGCATAATGCACCAGCGCTCTCGATCTTGGAAGCCCCTTGACCTCGCATGCCATCATATAGTCCTCGGAGAGGGACCTCACTGCAGAGGAGCGGAACATCCTGATCATAAGCGAGAGCTCCCCTGCTGCGAGGATCAGAGATGGAAGGGTTATGCTTCTCAGGAACTCGGAGAAATCATCGGATGGGGCTATGTACCCATTGACAGGGAACCACCCGAGCCTGCCGCAGAAGAAGATGAGCGCAAGAAGCGAGATCCAGAATGAAGGAAGCGATGAGATGAACATCGCAGATCCCCTGATCGCTCCATCTGCTATGCTTCCCTTCCTCAGGGCCGCAATGAAGCCGAGGATGGAGGAGATGGCAGCTGCTATGAGTATTGAGAAGAAAGCAAGGGAGAATGTGACAGGGAGCCTGGATGAAATAAGGGAGGAAACGCTCTCCCCATATACGGAGGAGACGCCGAAATCAAGCGTCAGGACGCTCCTGAGCCAATCGAAGTAACGTGCGTAGAAGGGCCTGTCCAGTCCCATGGTGGACCTCAGATGCTCCAGGCTTTCCTCAGTCACATCCAGTCCCAGCGAAAGGACTGCGCTATCTCCCGGAATAAGGGAGATTGCTATGAATGTTATCAATGAGACGAAGAAGAGCACTGCAAGTGCAGATAGCAGGCGCTTGAGCACGTAACGGATCATTTTTCTCTGTACACATCCTTCATCTGGTAGATATTGATCGGGAACGACTTGAATCCGAACACATCGCCTGCAGCCACATAGATCTGGATAGGATCCTGGATGTAGAGCGCAGGGACCTCATAGGCAAGGATGCTCTCGATTTCCTTTATGTACTGGGTGCGCTTCTCTTCATCAAGCTCGCTTCTGTAGAGCTTCAATAGCTCATCGACGCGCTCATTGCTGTAGTTGAAGTAGTTCTCGCTTCCAGTGGAGAGGTACTTCACAAGAAGCGCATATGGATCGAGCCTTCCTGTGTGTCCGACGACTGTCAGATCGTAGTTCCTTCCTGCATATACCTCGTTGAGCCAGTATGCCCACTCGACAATATTGACATCCACCTTTATCCCGACCTTCTCCAGGGAGGCTGCGATCACAAGGCCTGCATTCACATACTCCTGGTAGTTCTTAGGCAGATACATCCTCAGCTCCAGCCCATCCTTATAGCCTGCCTCAGCCAGAAGAGCCTTCGCCTTCTCAGGGTCGTAGCCGTATTCTCCGGAGAGATCCACGTACTCCTTGAGGACAACAGGGAAGTGCGAGCCGATCTTCTTTCCATATCCCCACCATACAGCATCGATAAGCTCATCCTTATCGACAGCGTAGTTGATTGCCTGCCTGACCCTTATATCGCTCAGGGCGGGGGATGCATTGTTCATTGCCATAAGCTGCAGGCCATTTCCAGGCACTGCGATTATATTGAAGCCCTTGTTCTCCACAGCCGATGCAAGGTCCCCTGTGATCAGTATCAGGTCGACCTCACCAGCGCTCAATGCTGTGATCTCAGCTGTCAGGTCCGGCATTACTACGAACCTCACTCCATCATTGAGGACAGGATATGGGTAATCCGGGTTGGCATCGAGCACCAGATCCTGCTGGGGAACCCAGTATCTGAGAGTATACGGTCCTGTGCCGACCGGCTTGCTCTTGAGGTTCTCAGCAGAGGCATCGACTACAGCTGCCCATGGGTATGCGAATGAAGAGAGAGCCGCGACATCAAGGGTCTCGGTATTGAAAACGATGGTTCTCTCATCGGGGGTATCGATGGATGAAATGAAGGAATAATCCTTGCGTCTTACGCTTATATCGCTCATAAGGCGCTCGAACGATGCCTTCACAGCCTCTGAATCGCACTTCTTTCCATTCGAGAATACGGCATTCTCCCTTAGATTGAAAGTGAAGGAAAGGCCATCATCGCTGACGCTCCATGAGGATGCCAGAGCTGGCACGTAGTTGCCATTCTCATCGACTGTGAGCAGAGTCTCATAGATATTGCTGGTGATCTGGAAAGTGCTTGCGCTGGCAGTCAGCTGCGGGTCAAGCCCATCGGGATCCACAGGGATTGCCATTGTTATAGTATCAGGAACAGCAATGGATGCAGAATCATCCTTCTCCTTGCTTCCGCCTGCTGCCAGGAGGAACGATGAGAGAAGCACGAAAGCGAATATGAGAGTCTTTTTCAATTTCATATCTCCTATCTTCTGTGGTCAAAGGTTATTACAGTATCGTTTTTTTGTCATCATCAGCAATCGATATTAACAGAAAGCAAACATGGGCTTTACTTCGGAAAAGGCACTGATTCACTTTGCGCATATATAATGGGAGCCGCATCTGATGATATCGATGCCGAACGCCTCTTCGATGCATCCCGACTCAAGAACGGATTCAGGACTCCCTACTGCAGCCACACGGCCTTTGTCGACAAGGACCACTGAGTCCGAGTTTTCAAGCGCCTGCGGTATATCATGGAGGACCATCACTATCCCCTTCTCCCTTGCCTCTTCCCTTGCCCATGACAGGAACTGGAACTGGTAGCCTATATCAAGATAGGATGTAGGCTCGTCAAAGAGCATCATATCGCTGTCCTGGGCAATAGCCATCGCAAGGTATGCCTTCTGCCTCTCGCCTCCTGAGAGCTCTGTGATGTTCTTATCGGCAAGCGCCTGGATCCCCATTGCATCAATAGCGTCTTCAGCCTTCCTTCTGTCCTCTAGGCTGTATCTTCCTCCGAATGCGATATAAGGGAAGCGGCCATGGAGCACAAGATCCCTTACCCTTATATCGCTGAAGGCCCTGCCCTGCGCCTGATACGAGACAAGCCTTGAAAGCTCCTTCTGCCTGTAAAGGGATATATTCCTTCCCCCGATCCTCACTTCCCCCGATGATAGGGGGACAAGACCGCATGTGGCCTTGAGAAGAGTGGACTTCCCAGATCCATTGGGACCGATCACAGAGGTTATGCACCCCGCTCTGAAGGCAACGGACGCATTCTCCAATGCTATGTGCCTGCCATAGCGGACGGAAGCGGAAAGCACGTCTATCATTGGTCCCTCCTCAGAACAAGATAGAGGAACACAGGTCCTCCTATCAGGGCAAGGATTATACCGCACGGTATCTCATAGGGCCTGAATAGAATACGCGCAAGCGTATCGCATAGCGTCACGAAGCATCCTCCGAGCATCCCTGAGAGAGGAAGAAGGAGCCTGTTGTCTCCCCTGAGCATCCTCCTTACTGCATTCGGTATTATAAGGCCCGCGAAGCCGAGAAGGCCTGAGAAGCTCACAGCTGCTCCTGCAAGCATCGAGGCAAGGACGACGAAGAGGATGCGCATTCCTGATGCATTCATCCCAAGGGACCTTGCCTCCTCATCCCCGAGGGAGAGGACCTCGAGCTCATTCCCGAGCGCAATCACAGCAATCGAGGCAAGCGCTATCAGGGCGGCTGCAGGATACAGCCTGATAGCAGATATCGATGCAAAGCCACCTACCTTGAAATCACCGCTTGCCATTGAGGCTTCAGGGAAAAGGGATACAACGATATCGCTGAAGGCCCCCAGAATGTAATTGAGGGATACCCCTGCAAGAAGAAGCGAGGAGCGGCTTGTCCTGATCCTCGAGGATATAACGAGGATCGCAAGCGATGCGGCAAGGGCGCCCATGAAGGATGCTGCTGAGAAAACCCATCCCGATGCAAGGCCCATTGCAGATGCAACAGCGACGGCAAGGCCTGCACCTGAATTGACTCCGATGATCCCAGGCGCTGCAAGCCTGTTGCCCAGGACGCTCTGGAGAACAGCACCGGAAAGGGAGAGCGCAAAGCCCGCAGCGATGCATCCAACGGTCCTAGGGAGCCTCGAGTAGTAGAATATGAAGCCATCGGTCCCCTTTGCTCCGGATAACGCTGCCCGGAGCAGCTCATCAATGCCCATCCTCACCGAACCCAGGGAGAGACTCAGAAGGGAAAGCGCAAGCAGAAGCACTGCAGAGAGAGCAAGCAGCAGACGCTTATTCATTTAGGAGTATCTCCTGCAGGATTGCATAGGCCTCTCCCCATCTGTCATTGGGCTTGAGATTGAAAAGCCTCTTGTCAAGGTAATAGACTCTGCCGTTCCTTACAGCAGAAAGCCCTGACCATGCAGGATGGTCCTTGAAGTAAGCCTCGACGTTCCGCTTCATACCCTCCATGTCATCGCCGCGCTGCGTGATGAATATGTATTCAGGATCCTCCTTTAGGATGTATTCGATGCTCAGGTTCTCAGGAAGGCTCTCATCCGAGTCTGCGATGTTGACGCACCCGAGATCCCTCAGCATGCCGCCAAGGACGCTTCCTTCGCTGTTCTTCGCCTTCAGGTATGCAGAGGATGCAAGAAGGGAAAGTACCTTTGGGCTGTCGTTTCTGTTAAGCGCCAGTGTCTTATCGATCGATTCCTTTACATCGAGCCCGTTCTTCCGATAGAGGTCCTCACGCCCTGTAATACCGGTAAAAAGCTTCAGAAGCCCAAGGTAATCGGAGAACGAGTAGACCTCGAAGTAGGCAATCGCTATCCCTGCCTGCTCGAAGCTCTCCTTCCATGATACATCCTGATTGAGATTCGGAGTCGCGATGATGAAGTCAGGATCCGCCTCCAGAAGCTTCTCAAGGCTGATCCTGTTGAGCTTCCCGAGATTCACCGTGCTCTCATCCAGCTCCAGAGCGAGATCGACCCATGCATCATCGGCGGCCGCGGCAACGCTTCCGCCTGCAAGCATCCAGATCTGGGCAAGGCTCCCTGTAAGAGCCGCTACGCGCTCAGGCGCCTCCATTTCGATCCTGCGTCCAAGGTCATCCTCGATCACAATGCTCCCCTTCCCCTCTTCCTTCTTAGAGCATGAGGAGAAGAGAAGTAGGACGCACATCATTAATGCAAATGCCTTTTTCACTATATTCCACCTAAAGGAACACCAGTCTGCTCTCTGGATAATCTTTCAAAGCCCTTTCCTGTCTAAGCAGTCTGGCAGATCCATTCAGATGCATCAGCAGGTAGCTCCGCCCTTTACCTGTTTGCCAAGCACAGCCTCCTTGTCGAGACTGGAATTCAGCAGCTTGTCATTGACGTAATCGAATCCGAGGCGCGCTACAGTGTCTGCAAAGCGCTCGCCTGTCTTTCCCTCATCCCTGAAGAGAAGGATCGACTTCTCAACGACATCGATGACCTCTTCCTCGCTTCTGAATATCCGCTCCAGAGGAATGCCATGGGCGATCTTCTTGCCCCAGCGTCCTCCGATATAGACCTTGTAGCCCTGAGTGTACTCCTCTGTGACCTTGAACGGGCATCTGCCCTTGCACCTGGAGCAGTTGTTGCACTCATCGGGATTGACCTTGAGAACCCCGTTCTCTACCTTTGCGATCCTGATCGGGCAGCTTGCTACGACCTGGCATACCTTGCAGCCCCTGCATTTCGAGATATCGAACGAAGGAACGCTCTGACCTACTATTCCAAGGTCATTGAGGTTAGGCTTTACGCAGTTATTCGGACAGCCGCCTACAGCGATCTTGAACTTATGGGGCAGCGTGACGCCATGGTAGCCGACATAGAACTTCTCATGGAGCTTCTCGCTGAGGCCGAATGTATCAATCAGGCCATACTGGCATGTCGTACCCTTGCATGAGACGACAGGGCGTACAAGGCTTCCTGTTCCTCCTGTCGTGAGTCCTCTCGCATTCAAATAGTCGATCAGAGGCTGTATGTTATCGAATCTCACGCCCTGGATCTCAAGCGTGAGGCGCGTTGTCATCGTGACCTCTCCCGAGCCGAACTTCTCGGCAGCCTCTGCAATCGTCCTCTGCTCAGCGGCTGTTATCTTTCCGTTCCTGGTGATGATCCTCACATTGAAGACATCCGGGTATCTCTTGTCCTTAAGGCATCCGAGCGCCTTCACCCTTCTTACCTCAGCAGGAGGTATCTCACCCTTGAATGAAACTCTCACATCATTGAGGAACACACCGCCCTCAAGGGACCTTGTATTCGTGAAGCCCATAGCCTTGAGCCTGTTCTGGACAAGGTATGACTTCCTGCCGCGTGCGCATACGAGAAGAAGCTTCTTATCCCTGTCCTCGCCTTCGAATGCCTTCTCAAGCGAATCGGATGAGACGAACCTTGCGCCTGGGATCGTCGGGGATGAATTGACATCCACAACCTCGTAATCCTTGGCCTTTCCTGCATAGTACTCCTCAGGAGTGAAGCTCTCCAGGACGCCTGAGATCTTATTCTCAAGCACATAGCATGCCTGGACAAGAGGATTGATCGCAGTCGAGAAAGGAGGCGCATATGCAAGATCCATCGAATCGTAATCAGAGAGACATGCCTTCATGGAGATCCCGGCAGCGGCTGTATCGACGATTTTATCGACAGCGCCCTCTCCTGCTGCCTGGACGCCAAGCATGCGTCCTGTGCTTCTGTCGGCAACGAGCCTGATCGCGACATTGCCCGATCCTGGGAAATAAGCAGGCTTGTCGTTTACGACAATGCTCACGCTGACTGCATCAAAGCCCTCGCTAAGCGCTTCTCTCTCAGTAAGTCCAGTCCTTCCGATGCTGAAGCCCGGAAGGATCCTTGCAACAGCAGTGCCAAGGCATCCTCTGTAGCTGCAATCATCGTGGAACATGCCCTTGGAGAGTATCCTACCTGTGATATTCGCAGTCGAGCCCATAGCAGAGAGGCGCTTCTTCCCGGTGATCGCACTGCGTACGACAACAGCATCTCCTGCAGCATATACGCCATCTGCGCTCGTCCTCATCATGCTATCGACGACGATATACCCGTTATCCATCTCGATTCCTGACGAAGCAAGGAAGCCTGTTGCTGGCCTTATTCCTATGGCAAGCACGACAAGGCGCCCATCGAAGGCACCCCTGTCGGTCCTTATTCCGGTAGCGGATGCATCCCCCGATATCTCCTCGAGCCTGGAGCCAAGCGCAAGCCTGATGCCCTCACTCTGGAGCTTCTTTCTGATAAAGCGCGACATATCGGAATCGAAGAGGGAAGGAAGGAGCTCTGAAGCCATATCGACGACAGTGACTTCAATTCCCCTCTTCTTCATAGCCTCTGCTGTCTCGAGTCCTATCAGCCCTGCGCCTACGACTATGGCCCTCTTTATATCCTCTTTCTCTATATAGCTCCTGATAGCTACGGCATCATCCACGCTCCTTAGAGTGAATACGCCTTGCTTATCGGTTCCATTCACATCGGGAACGATGGGCTCTGCGCCTGTTGCGATCACAAGCTTATCGTATGAATCCGTCTCTCCGTCTGCGAATGACACGGTCCTTGAAGCAGTGTCGACAGCTACAGCCTCCATTCCGGTTCTCACCTTTACGCCCGTAAGCTTCTCAAAGCTCTCAGGAGTATTGACGATGAGGCTGCTTCTATCCTCTACCTCACCGCTTATATAATACGGCAGCCCGCAGCCTGCATAGGAAACATCCCTGCTCTTCGTGTAGAGCACAATCTCGCTCTCACAAGATTCCCTTCTGAGCTTTGCAGCGGCTTTTGTTCCTGCGGCAACGCCTCCAAGCACGATTACCTTCATGGAAATCCTCCCTCGCTATAGGATAGCCTAATTCAATGTCTATTGAAAGAAACAATCTCAGATTGAGTACGAAACAACGCATCCCAGCATAAGCTGGACATTGTCCCTGCTCACTCCCGATTCATTCCTGTAGTTCCATCTATGAGCATACGCTGCCCCGCCATGGATTGAGAAATAGCGGCATAGCCTGAAATCCCCTTCAAGCGAGAGAGCAAGCGTATGCTCGGCTATCCCTGTAGGGGAAAGCATGTTTATCCTTTCCACTGTCGCCATGTCATCGAATGAATACCTCTCCGGATCCGTGCCCCTGCCCTTCTCTCCGTGTGCCATGTACATCACAGAAGCTGAAACGGTGAAGACATCTGGAAGAGAGTAGGATGCGCCTAGGGAGATCACTATCGCATCAGGCCCGTACCTGTAACCTGACCAGCTGATATCCCCAGGCCCGCCCTTCTCTACAAAGTACCCTACAAGCCAGTCCTGGGACCAGGCATGGATCGCATCAGGGTATGGCTTTCTCTGCACGATCCGGCCTTCGCTGTCATAGTACTTCGTATTGAGGTAGAGGCATGGGCTTGTGTAAACAGCCTCGATGAATGCATTCACCATCCCGCCATAGGCCTTGTCGCTGTATGTGAGATTCACCATCCCTCCATAGGCATTGGGCTCTATGTAATCCTCATGGCCCTCGATCTCGTTCCTCTGCTGCGACTGGTCGAGGGTGAACTGGAAGTAGGCCTTCCACTTCCTCGCCAGGGCAAATGAGAGATCGAGTGTCATCATGTTGTTGGACTCGAGCGTCATGTAATCCTTGTAATTGAACATGCCATGGAGCATTGCAAAGGGATTGAGAAGCCTTATGTCGAATGCGGAATCCGAATCGATCAGGTTCATGAAGGAAAGAGAGAACCTGACCCTGTCAAAGGCATAGAGCTCAAAGAGCGGAGCATGCCTGATCTGGTGATAGCCTGAGAATCGTGAGCTCACGATATAGAAGGGATCGTCAACGAGCGGGAAGTTCGCGGAATGGGGATCGCGAGAGGAGTCGAAGTGCGTCAGATTGAGGTATACTCCGAAGTTCCTCGAGAAGAACCCTGCCTTCACGAACTCCTGGTAGTCGAAGTTGTCCCCTATTGCTGTGTTTCCTGTATAGCCCTCCCCCAGGGACACGCCCGCCCTTCCTGCGATCAGCGAGAGATTCCGTGTTCCTACGCTCACTCCGCTCTCAAAGGGAAAGTTCTCCGTCCTACGGCTCGAAATATTATGATCGAAGGCTTTGCTGAAGATGCCCCTGTCCCAGAGCTGCTTCTGGGCATTCAGCGCAAACTGGCCCCATGCGGCATCCTCTGCATTCACAGTGAGCCTTAGCTCAGCCATTGGCCTGCGCTCTGTCAGCCTGGCAATGAACCAGTCATCATGGAAGAAGGAATAGGTGCTGCTCCCTATCTCATTGGCAGGATCTGTCTGATAGTACATCTCAGGGGATGCAGAGAACGAAAACGATGCATAGCTCCCATTGTATCGGAAGAAGGCATTCTCAGGCCCAAGAAGAGAGCGTGCATGCGCTACATCCTCATCATTCTCCCCAAGGCGCTCTGCTGCCCTGTCGATCGCGTATGATAGCTGGTAGCCTGTGACAGGTCCGAAAGCAGGAGGACCAGCTACTCCTGCGTACGTGCATAGCCATGATACTGTCTTCCACTCTTCGGAAGAGAGCTCATAGTACTTCTGCATCGACGGGAATGCGCTGAGGGAAACGAATAGCAGCAGGAAAAGGGCAATAGCTATCTTCTTCATGTGAATATAATACCACTATTCCGACATATGCGGAAAACTGTCTTATTCTAATATGCATTAAATGATGCATATCAATCGGAATGCTATTGACTATGGGATTCCGAAACAGAAAACTGTATCCATGAAAGGATCGTTTATCGAAATAGAGAACCTGGTCAAGGAGTACGTGACAGGGGAAGAGAAAGTAAGGGCTGTCGATGGAATAAGCCTTGGGATAGACAAGGGAGAGACAGTCGCATTCTCTGGAGCATCGGGATCGGGAAAGACAACGCTTCTCAATCTCATAGGGACCCTTGACTCCATAACTTCAGGGGAGATAACCATAAGCGGCAGGAAGCTTTCCTGCATGAGCGAGAAGGAGAAGACAGCTTACAGGAGGACGAACCTCGGCTTCATCTTCCAGAGCTACAACCTCATTCCCGTGCTTACAGCGCTTGAGAACGTAGAGCTTGCATTCCAGCCTCTGAGAAAGGATGAGCTTAGCGCCCTGGGCATAAAGGATGCATCAGAAGCCGCTATGGAAGCCCTGGAATCAGTAGGGCTTGGATCCTATGCATCAAGAAAGCCTGGCGAGATGTCAGGAGGACAGCAGCAGAGGGTCTCCATCGCACGCGCTATCGTCAGAAGGCCTTCGATACTTCTTGCCGACGAGCCAACAGCGAACCTCGACAGCAGAAACAGCCAGGCAGTGCTCGATACGCTCGATACACTCAGCAGAAGGAATTCCATCACTGTGATCTACTCATCCCATGACCAGGAGGTGCTGGAGCACGTGAAGAGGGTCATTATCCTCAGAGATGGCAGGATCCTGGAGGATAGAAGATGCTAAGAAGCATTAGGCTATCGCTCAGGAACCTCCAGCGCTATAGGACAAGGACGGCCATAACGATCATGGCAGTGCTTATTTCGGTACTGGTATCCACAGCTACAGATGGCTTCATACGCGGCATCTTCAGCATGTCGATACACAACCTATGCGCATATGAAAGCGCTGAGGTCTCCGTATACAGCAGAGGGTACTTCGAGAAGAGGAAGGAATACCCGAATTCGGAGCTAATAATGAAGGAGGATCTTGAGGATGCTCTCCAAAGGCTTGAAAAAGCCGGCTTCGGCGCCACGCCACGCTACAGGACAGGAGCGGAAATAGTCTTCTATTCCGATGAGGAAGGAGTGGAGTTCGACACTAATGCGCTTTTAATTGGCATAGACCCCGTGAGGGATGGCTCTGTCTTCCGCCTAGGCGAGTGCATCGCGGAGGGATCCTGGCTCGGGAAGGATGAAGGCGTGATCGTCGGTTCGGGGATCGCTGAGAAGCTCGGGCTCAAGGTGGGTTCCTTCATCACGCTCTCAATGTCAGGCAGGGAGGGCTTTGCTGAGACAATCGATGAGGAAGTGATCGGGATAATCAACACAGAGAACCCTGTAGTCAACTCATCCCACATCCTGATTCCCCTCGCTGTATTGGATGAATACCTCCTTCTGGACGGCGCTGTCACGGAAATCGCAGTATCAGACAGGCTCCCTTCCGATGCATCGCCTTCGATGAAGAGCAAGGCAGCATCGGCCATTGGCAACCCGGAGCTCGAGGCATACCACTACCAGGATGTGAATGACGATCTGATGGCAATCATGAACGCAGACAACGGAAGCTCGATCGTAATGCTCTTCTTCCTCTTCATCATAGCTGCAGCCGGGATATCGAATACGATGATCATGGCTGCGATGGAGAGGCAGAAGGAAAGCGCGATGATGAGAGCCATCGGATTCTCGAACAGCTCGATAATCAGGCTATTTGCATATGAGGGCCTTATCACGGGATTCATAGGAGCCGTGATCGGGACTGTGATTGCGCTCATCGTCATGGTGCCTCTGTCATCAGCCGGCATAGACCTCTCTACGATGATTGCATCCGATATGGACATAGGCTACAGGGTGCCTCTGATCCTCAGGCCTGGCATATACTGGCAGTCGTTTGCAGTAATACCCGCACTTGCTGTATTGCTGTCGGGGCTATCGGCGCTGCTGCCGCTTGCAGGAAGCGGAAGGAAAGAGATAGCAGAGCTATTCAGGAGCGTATGATGATAAAAGCAGCATTTCTGAACTGTCTCAGGAACAGAAGAAGAACAGCATTGACAGGATTATCGATCGCACTGGCAGTGCTGGTCGTAGTCCTCCTGATGTCATTCACCTATTCCTGCTTCGATTCCATGCTGGATAACGAGCGCAGGTTCTCGATAGGAGACATCAGGATCAGGACGGAGAAGTACAGCGAGTTCGAGTCCCTGATGCCATTGCAGTTCTATATAGAGAACTTGAGCGCAATAAAGGAAAGGCTCCTCGACACCCCGGGAATCAAGGGAGCTGAATCGGTTATCAGAGTCTACGCTTCGCTTTACCGCGATAGCAGCCTGACAAATATATCCGTAGTTGGAGCGGATCCCGGATCGGCATACATGGGAGAAGGCACGATAATCCACTCAGGGCGCCTTGCCCAGGATGAGACGAAGGAGGCCATGGCAACACCGAAGCTATTGAGCGCATGCGGCCTGGAGGTCGGGGACAGCGTAACAGTGATCTTCAGGACAGCCAGCGGCGGAACCAATGCAGCCACATTCCAGATCGTAGGAAGCGTCGGATACATGAACGCAGAGATGAATGGCAGCATGCTTGTAACATCCGCTTCCGCTCTCTCCGGCATCCTCAGGATCCAGGACGGCACGATCGAGATCCATGCCTGGACCGAGGATGGAATCGATTCCAAGAGGATGGCAGAGGAGCTGAGGGACCGTTTCAGCGGGGAAGGCCTTGAGATCAAGGCATGGCAGGATGTCTCAGTGATGTACCCGATGATGCCTCTCTATGACACGATGGTAATGATCATCGTCCTCCTTTTCTTCTTCATCGCATCGACCCTGGTCTTCAATACGATGATGATGTCAACGCTTGAGAGGAAGAAGGAGATCAGCACGATGATCGCAATAGGCTTCTCGAGAGGCTACGTTATTGCCCAGCTTGTCGCAGAGGGCCTGATCATAGCCCTGCTGTTCTCAGTATCAGGCGCATTGATCGGCAAGATCATAATCACAGTGCTTGGAATAACAGGAATGGACCTGACGGGAATGGGAGTCGAGTCAGTCGATGGCTTCGGCTTCCCTAACATACTGTACCTGGAGCTCAGGAGCAGCAGGTACCTGATGGCAATCGCTGTCGAGATGGCTGTAACAGCGGCAGCAGGGATTCTCGCAACATGGAGAGTGAGGAAGCTCGAGGTTGCAGAGGCACTAAGGGAGGAAGAATGAGAAAGGCGATTCTATTGCTTGCAATGCTCTCGGCAGCGCTTATGCTGAATGCCGCAGAGAGCGCAAAGGAAATAATAGACAGGATGGAGGATGCGATGGACTTTGACACGCTGTCCTTCTCCGCTGTCATCAGAAACACAGATAGGCTCGGCACCACAACCCAGGCATTCGATGCTATCCAGAATGAGGACGGGGATACACTGATGACTGTCACAAAGGGCCTGGACAAAGGCCAGAGGATCCTCAGGCTCGGAAACGAGATCTACATCTACTATCCGGATGCAGACGAGATCATAAGGCTATCGGACTCAGGGCTTAAGAACTCGTTCCTCGGCTCCGATTTCTCCTACGAGGACCTGACAGGCGACGATGACTATTCATCGAGGTACACCTATGAGCTCATACGAGAGGAGGAATACGAGGGAATCGCATGCTATAGGATCCTCTTTGTCGCAAAGAAGCTATCAGAGACATACCAGAGGCAGGAGATGCTAATAGACAAGGAGCGCTATGTGCCTTTGGTCGAGGAGCTATACTCCAAGAGCGGAAAGCTCCTGAAGACTCTCTGCTTCTCCGACTACACATCAGATAAGCCATACTACCCTCAGTCAGTGAGGACGGAGAATGCGATCAAGAAAGCAAATAGAAGCGAGATGACTATAACCAGCATCGCATTCAATGGGAGAATCGATGACTCATTGTTCGACAAGGAGGAATTCGCATGGTGAAGAGAATAATCCTGATCCTGCTATGCACGATCCCAATGCTTTCGATAAGCGCAGGAACAGATGCATCCGGGGAAGCAAAGACAGGAGCAATGGCCTTTTATGGCACACTGACATCAGCATCGGGCGCTTCCGGCATCACAGGAGCTCTCCTAGGGGACACAGCAATCACAGGAGAGGGATTCCAGATGATCTATTCCGCTTCCGCTTCCCCCTCCCTTTCATATTCATCCTCATCGCTGAAGATAGACCTGGAGGGAAAGCTGGAGGCAATGCGCATGGCAGGAAGAAGCATCCTGGCATTCTCGCTCGAGAAGGCCGGAATGAGATTCAGGCTCCCATCCTTCGGAGGAAGGAAGATGACGATCACAATCGGAAAGGAGCCTATCTCATGGGGACTTGGAACCTACTACCGTGCAGGCGATGTCCTGGTACCCATTTCACGTAACGAAAAGGCAGGAGTGAGCGACAGCAGGAGCATATGGCTTGCTGAAGTCTCGCAGAGCCTCCCCGGGGGCTTTGCATTCGACATAGCAGCATCCCTTCCCCTGCCGTCAGACATAACTGTTGCAGAGGGCGGTATTACCGCGATAGAAAGCGGCAGGACGGCAATAGGAGCAACAGTCAGGAAGACATTCCAGGACAGCTGGCTCAAATCGCTTCATGCCTTCTATTCCTACAGCGAAGAAAACATCCATAAAGCCGCAATAGCTGCCGATCTCTCGCTCTACTTTGACATAACGCTCGGAGCCGAGAGCAGCTTCAGGTCAAAAGAGGATGCAAGATGCGTGATAAACATGGTAAGGATGTTCTCAGCAGAGACCGAGACAGCAAGCATCCCAATAGGATTGCATATCTCAGGAGAGCTTGACTTCTGGAACAGGAAGCATGAGGCCTGCATCTCACTGTCGATCTCACCAGATGACAGGACATCGCTCTATTTCTCCATTATCAATGCCTTTGACAGCAAGGAGTACAGAGGGCTTGCCGCAAACGCATCTTCTTCCCTGCTGCTGATGGACAACCTGCTTATGGAGACCTCACTGGTCTACAGCTACAACAGAATCATCAATGCCCATTCAGGAGCAATATCTGCAAGCATGAAGGCTTCCTTCTGAGAAAGATTCAACAAAGAACATCGAGACAGAGACACTGTCAAAGCATCATGAATACTTGGGTTTGTCCATGTAAACTTGGGTTCAGTGCCCTAAAACTTGGGTTAGGTACTCTAAAACTTGGGTTTGATTGCAAAAAACCTTGGTTTGAACTATCATTTGGTAAAAGGACATTCATATGGATTACGATCGTATCAGGAAGCATGCCAATAGCATTCTAAGAAACAGAACAGCAGAATGCGATTATATTGAATACAAGAAGTCAAGCAATCAGCTGGCAAGCATACTGAAGACAATCTGTGCATTCGGCAACAACTACTATGACAACGATCTTCAGTACATTTTCATAGGAGTCGAGGAAACCAATGATGAGAAAAGCAAGGCAATCCCTTCGATTCCGATTGAAGGCATAGAGGAAGGATCGATAGAGAAATGCAGAAGCCAGCTGAACCATCTGAGATCCTTCCTGTATCCAAATGTCTCATTCGATATCATCATGAACGAATTCGAAGGCAGAAAATACCTTCTGATAATTGTGCCAAGGCAGACAGGCGGTCCTTTCATGGTCAGCGATAAAGCAGAGAAAGACAAGAAGATCAATCTTAAACCCGGTAGGTATATCCGATTCGAAGCAGAGAGTAGAATCGCCAAGGTGAATGAGGAATATGACCTGCTGCGTAAATTCTCTAATTACCACTTCTCCTCAATGGCAAACGATTCGGCAGTGATTGATGATCTGAGCATTGACTATCTTTCAGAGTACCTAATGAGAACCAGTGATAGGAAAATAAGCATTAGTTTGGATAAACATGAAATAGCCTCATCACTTAAGCTCTTGGACAAGAATGATCCATCCTCATCCAGAGTGATGAACTATGCAGTTCTCATGTTTGCTCCTAGTCCTGATCAGTTCATCCCATATGCATATTCTGAACTGATTGTGGATATGCTTGGAACAAAACGCAAGATGGAATCGAAACGGTTCTCAGGACCTATCTGGAAGCAGTATGAGAATATAGTGAATTACATAAAGGATAGCTATCTGAATACATGTGTCATCAGGAATGATGAAGAAGCAGAGAATAGGAAGATCGAGAACTTCCCATATGTTGCTATTGAGGAACTGGTTGCTAATGCAATAGTCCATAACAACTATGAGAACAGAAAGCCTATCCAGATATATGTTTCGGAAAGCCAGATAAACATAGTGAATTACAATAAGCCACTGCCCCCTATATCTACAAAGGACCTGAATGACAGAAGAGTATTCAACGAAAGGGATACGGAGAACCCTGAAATAAGGGATATGTTCAAAGCACTCGGGATAATAGAGTCATTCGGAACAGGAATCGGAGAGGCCAAGCGCTCGATGGATGATAATGGATCACCTGCGCTGTATTACAAGATATTCTCTGAATCAGACAATGTGACTTCAGTGGTAATCCCCGTAAGCGATGAGTTTATTTCGATAACAAAGCAGAATAATATGAATAATGCAGTCCAGCATAGTGCTGACACGAAAACAAAGGTGAAATCAATTCAGGATGCTGGATACTCAAAAAAAGTAAAGATAAATCTCATAGAGCTGCAGAATAGCCTGAAAGGCACTGTGTTCGGAAACAGCGAAGTGATGAAAGTGCTAGGATGCTCAGAGACAACTGCAACATGGTACATCAAGAAGATGCGAGATGAACTGGAAATCATAGTCCCTGTAAGAGGCGCTGGCAAAGGCAGATACTGTTTCACTTCAAAAGGTTAAGAATAAAAGCCTTTTAGTGTTACACTGCTTCTCCTGGATTCTGTCTAAAAACTTGGGTTAGGCACTACAAAACTTTGGTTAGGTACTTCAAAACTTGGGTTAGGTGCTCTAAAACCTTGGGTTAGGTATTACAAAACTTGGGTTTAGTAGTCCAAAACCTGGGATTGTCAGAAATATGCATTACTGCACCCTTCTTCACTGCAATCACATGAAATCCTGACTGAATCATCAGAGAAGCCCTTTATGGTTCAATGCAAGGAGATAGCAGATGCATAGCAATAGCAGAACATGCCAGAAATGCGAGAACCATTGCGATCTATCAGCAACAAAGTGCCCAAGGGGAATGATGGTAGGCTGGGAACCAGCCAAACCAAACGCTTGTGGACACTATGTAAGACCTGCTTGTACCCTATTGTGTAATCAGGCAGTGGTGAGTAAGCAAGAAGCTCGGTAACTTGTTGCCGAGTAGTTCACCTACTCCTATAAATGAATCTTTTGT
>JAXFQZ010000089.1:0-5497 GCA_034178685.1 Candidatus Ornithospirochaeta sp.
TAAGGATCCTGGCATTCATCCTTCTATGCTCTACCGGGTTCTTCCCTTTTGCGCTTATATACCTGATTGCAGCAATCATGCTGCCAGTAGAGAGCTACTGATGGATGCAATCCCTTTTTCCGTTTGGTCCCTCCCTGGAGGGATCTTTTCGTAAAGGAACCCCTTCCCTGAAAGCAAGGAAGGGGGAAAAGAAGGCAATCAGTCCTTGACAACAGTCCACTTGCCGCTGCCCTTGGCAACCACATGGTAGCCTTCTGCGACATATGCAGATGGATTGTAATTGAATGTACCGCCCATGATATTAAGCTCGAAATTCTCATTATTGACCAATGCAGCATGGGTTACATTGTCATAAGCAAACGATGACGCAATTATTTCGGAAGAGCCATCCGGATTCACTACAGTGAAGTCTCCACCATAGACATTCACTATGGATTTGCTGGAATTGTCCTCGCCGAAATCGAACATGCATGCGCCAGAGAACTCGCCTCCGTTGATATTCACCACAGTATCCACATAGCTATTTCCACTCTCAGCGATTATGACTGAGCCATACTGGGCTGCTTTGAAAGTACCGCCATTGATTGTCACTGTGCCAATCACTGCTTCTACGCATCCGCCGACTGGGCCAGGAAGAGAAACTCCCTCAATCAGATCATCGGATCCTCCGAAGTATCCGCCATTGATGATCACGCCTTCTGCTTCATCTGTATTCTGAATCTGGCATACAATAGCAACATTGTTCGAAAGATATACTCCGCTATTGATCGTCACTGCATGCTGCCATGATGTAACAGCATTGGCCTGCATCATTGCTCCGCCATTGCCGAACCTGAACTTGCTGTAGATCTTTCCTCCATTGACCTTGTCATTTGCATTGCTGCCGGAATCTACAAGAGTGAGGCGCGTTCCATCTGCGCTGCTCAGGTAGCTTCCGCTCCAGATACTTCCGTTCAGTGTATAACCATTCAAATCAATAGTAGTATCATTCAATGCAATGACCTGCTCAGACCCACCTGATCCAGTCAGGACTATGTTGCTTCCAAGTGCAATATATTCCTTATTAGCGTCCAGAGCAGACTTGAGCTCATCTACTGTCTTCACAACCACAGCATTTGCTGGAAGGCTCTTCTGAGCAATAACATCAATTGGGGATGCATGGAAAACATAGAGAGTGAGCTTTCCGCTAGAAGATTCATAGCTATAATACTCACGGACAGCTCCCCCTTCTCCTGCTTGAGAATCAGCAATCTTCACGCCATCATGGTAAACAGCAGAGATCACAAGGTTCTTCTCGATGTTCTTCTCAACCTTGATCAGGTCTCCTGTTTCTGAGGTATTGACATTGAGAGTAAGATCATACTGCAGTGCCTTCTCCGATGTAGACAATGTGATTCCTTCGCTGGAAGCAGTATTCGAAACAAACTCGAATCCGATCTTTGCATCTGCCTTGCTCTCAGAATTGATTGCATTCTCTCCATCGACTGTGACTTTCGCACCGGAAGGAATCGTTACTATAAGATCGTCTTTCTCAATAGTAACGCCTGCTGTTGATTTAGCGTTATTCCCAGAGTCTACTTCAACAGGGATTGCCCCTGCAATGACAGCACTGACAGGCTTGAATTTTCCAGTTGTGGTCTTCTCGGCGACTGTTCCTGTCACAGTTGTCTTAAGTCCGCTATAGACGATGACGCTCTTCTCTTCTGAAGCAATCACTATGCCATCATCCTCTCCTGCGCGTACTACCTTTACGGTATGGGTTCCAGCAGGAAGATCTATTGAGTAAATGCTGTCGTCTTCGTAATCGCTTTCGAAATCAGCCTTCAGGACTGAATCGATGTAGAGCCTGTTCGGCTTGACAGCAGCGCCTCTGTTATCTGGCACGATAGTAACGCCATTGATCTCAAGCGTTCCATCAACGCCTGCAACCTGAGCAGACACCGTGATAGGAATCACATTGCTATCATCTTCCCTGGACAGAAGGACATTGCCAGCTGTCTTTCCGTAATAGACCGTCTTTCCTTCCTTCTCTGCCTTGAGCTCGAACTTCCACTGGCCCTGCGAGAAAGAGATCGGAGTTCCCAGATCCGCAATACGTGTCCAGTAACTATCTTCTCCTGCATTCATGCTCGCTGACTGTCCTGTAGCGAATTCCATATCGGACATCTTCTGTCCATGGTAGTACCAGTTCAGAGCTGCACTGTCTAGCGGTATAAAAGTTTCATTTGTGACTCCAAGATTTCTTGAAGATGCTGCTAGGAACCTTACGGATACTGTCTCATCCGCCTTTGGCTCACTGCTGCACGAAACGAACATAGCAGCAAGAATACATGCTATGCAAAGAAATACAATACTCTTCTTCATATTGTTCTCCTTTTATCGTTATCAAGGATTCTCATCCCCTCTGTTAAGATGCCTCTCATGTTCCATTGCCTCCCCTGACCGTGATAGTGTCAGAACCGGCACCGCTGTCGTTTATGTACCTGCACATCACTGAATACGTCATCGGATAGGGCGCATTGAATGAGAAATAGATATCACCTGCTTCAAAGTCAGTGCGCTTTGTAAGCTCTTCCTCCAGATACCATTCAAGGACAAGAGGAGGAGATGATGGCTTATCGTTGTAAAATGCGAATGTGTAAATACTTCCTGATATCGATTCAACCTCAATGTGGCCTTGTGGGGTGCTATCCCCTATTACAACGGAAAAGCCTCCATCGACATCAGGAACCTCATAGCTGCACTTTGTGCATACGCGTCCATTCCCAGAATGCATGAAGTCATGGACCTCCAGCGACCCGGCAAGAACCTCCCCACACCATATGCAGACTCTTTGGTGGTACTGGCCATCGACTGCGCTGAATGCGCTGTAGTCATGGCTTCCTACAACACCGGATTCAAATGTCTCAGTGCCTGCCTTGCCGCATATGCAGCTCTTCAAGTAGGTATTCGCATGCTGGCATGTGCTTGAAGAGACAAGGTAATCATTATCGGTCCTTTCATTGTCATACACATGATTGCCCTCATCGGACCTGAATATGAGGCATGATGTGCATATGTGATAATGCATGCTTTCCTCAACAGTCCATCTAGCATCAAGCGTATGAGGCTTCTTCGGAATGGAAACATCATCGAGGGGCTCGATGGATGAGGAATTGAGGAAATCAAGATTGCACCGTGTGCAATGAAAGTGCCTCTTCACTCCAAGGCTCTGGCATGTCGGCTCCTGGTAATCAGCAAAATAGCCGGTATGTCCAAGAGGAGGAGACACTTCGAACCTGACTTTCTCTCCGCACTCAGGATTCCCGCATTCCTCTACGTAGTATCCGCCTTCTATGCATGTTGCCCCATGCTCCTCGAGAATCCTTCCTTCTATATGGTCATGCTCAGGGATATCCCTGTATTCCGTTCTATCGCAGACAGCGCATACATGATGCTTTTTCCCCTTTTTGTATAAGGAGGATGGTATATCGATGATCCAATCTCCCCACACATGCTCATCTGAATCGATATCGGTACCGCACCATCTGCACTGGTAATAATGATGTGTCTCATTGGAATGGATGACACCATCATGCTCATGGTGATCGACAATTGGCAGAATAACATCAGAGATGCTCTCATTTCCCTCTGCATCAATGAAGAAGGTCCCGCATTCGGCGCACATCCAGTACTCAATCGATCCTGCACTCTGGCACGTGGGCTCAACAGCATCGAAATGCATCAATGGATAATAATGGCCTCTAGGAGGGATGCCTGTATCGGAGAGGTTGACCTGGTTATGCGCAAATGAATCCGTGAAAGCCTTATTGCACACAGGGCATTCCCAGTACTCGATGTTTCCTTGCTCTGTGCAGGATGCCTCAACCCTGGCATGGTGCTTAAGCTCCGTGAATACAGGAACAGCATCAGGGTATTCTGGATCTATCGCCATTCCATTTGCCACAAACTGGCTTCCTGCCTTCCAGCCTTCGAAATGGAATCCCTCCTTATCTATCGATGAAAGATGAGCCCACTTCGGGCTTTCCGAAGCACCTGTGGTCTTGATTACTTCAAGCTTCGATGAATTCCTGAGTGCTCCTTCCTTTATAGCAGCTACATTGGTGTCCAGTATTATCCTCTCAAGAGCAGCTGCATCTTCCTGATTCTCAAAGCCTGTGAATTCCCTGACAGGCATCGTTCCGTAATCAGTGTGGTAATACCCGGGGATGGATAGGCTGGATACAGCTGCCCCATCGACTACAGATACCTTGTAGTATGTCCTATCCTCAGAGAGCCTGAACTTCAGGTAAGGATAGATGTAGTAGTTTACATTGCCTTCCTCTCCTATCTGGCTATAGGAGCAGGAAAGAAGAGCAAGAAGAATGATTGATATCAGAATATCTGCGACTCTTCTCATATCAGAACCTCACCTCGAATGAAACGGAAAGAGCATCTATAAGATAGGTCATGCTTTTATAGAGCGGATCTTCAGATGGGAGATATGCAAAATAAGCAGTGCTCTGCAATCCTGCTGAAAGCATTCCGCTTATCCTGTAGTCAGCTCTGAGCCTGAGTCCTGCAATGGATGAAGCATTGAATGATGATGCATTGAAATGCAATGCCATGCCCGCAGATAATCCCGCATCCATAGAGAACCTGCCGATTCCGAACAGGCGGATATCCATTCCGCAAAGGGCCTTGAAGTAATGAACTGTGAATGCATTCGGTATTACTGTCTGCTTCTTCCTGACATATGAGTAACCGACAGATGCATATAGACTGACAGCAGGAGCAACCCTCCAGGCAAGTTCATTATCAGCAGAGAAACCTATATCCGTCACAGTGAGGTATCTTGCGTCTTCTATGTGATGGCCATTGAAGAAGTCGAATATACCGATTGTGAGAGGCGATGCAATGCCCCTGTATGAGAGTGTCCTGTCTCTATCTATCGATACGTTTTCCCTGAACGGATTGATTCTATGGGCTACTGGATAAGACCATTTGCTGCCGTTCTCAGATGTCTCGATCTCCAATATGGCAGGCACTCCTGAAACAAGCCCAGAGACCCTTATTGAGGATAGTCCTGCCTCAAGAACTGACCAGTCCCCTCCGTTCACTCTGTATCTGTAATGGAGTTCATTCTGATTCTGGAGGCCCCATGTTGCAATCAGGGGAATGCCTTCATTTCCTTCAAATGCCTTTCCGGACCTTCCGACCCAGCTCTTGCCGTTTCTTGTGTATTCTATCTCGAAGAGATTATCAGCACTGCTTTCGATTCCTGTGGTCGTGACTTCATGAATATCACCTGGAAGCTCATTCCATTCTCCGCCATTGAGCCTCCATCTGTAGCCAATTGCCTTCTTCTCAGGGGCAGACCATGCCCATGTGACATCGGCAGATGAAGGGAATGCAGAAAACAGGCATGAAAGCAGCATGAGAACAAGCGCTATTGCCTTATTGGGAAGAGCAAATGGACTGATAAGGGAAGTCAGGAGCCTATGATAATACCCCCCCC
>JAXFQZ010000109.1:0-4424 GCA_034178685.1 Candidatus Ornithospirochaeta sp.
TCGCTGTCGGCTACAACAGCATCGCATTCGATGATGAGTGCATCAGAAGCACACTGTACAGGAACCTATACGATCCATATGAGAGGGAGTACAGGAACGGATGCTCGAGGTGGGATATCATAAACCTCGTAAGGGCAACAAGGGACCTAAGGCCTGAAGGGATCGTATGGGAAACGAAGAACCCCGAGACGAACGCAACATCATTCAGGCTCACTGACCTCACTGCAGAGAACGGGATAAACCAGGAGGGAGCTCATGATGCCCTGGTCGATGTCTATGCAACCATAGAGGTCGCGAAGATGATAAAGAGAAAGCAGCCGAAGCTCTTCCAGTGGGCTCTCAGCAACAGGAGCAAGCTCGATGTGGCAAGGCAGATCAATGCCCCAAGCCATGTCCCATTCCTCCATACATCCGCATCCTTTGTATCAGAGAGGGGCAATACGCATCCCCTCATTCCGCTCTTCTATGAAGCCGAGCGCTCGACGAACCTCTACTGCTTCGACCTTACGTTCGATATCCCTGAGAATCCTACACTCGACTACAGGACGAGCGGGATCTACAGGCTGTCGACGAACAGATGCCCGTTCATTGCGCCGCTCGGAGTGCTGGACGAGAGCGCAGAGAAGAGGCTTGGCTTCACGAAGGAGGAGGTGCTTGCAAAGGCAAGGCTCGTTGCATCGAGCGCCGCATTCTCAAGGGATGCGCTTCTGAAGGACAGGACCGAGGCAGAATCGAAGGAGACAGATCCTGACCTCACCCTCTATCAGGGCTTTCCTTCCCAGCATGACAAGAACATGCTGCAGAGGATCAGGGCGATGAAGGCTGCAGACAGGATCGGAAAGGGCGAGCATCTCTTCGAGAACGACAAGTACCACAAGCTGCTATGGCGCCAGGTTGCCAGGAACTGGCCGGAGGTGCTTTCCAATGAGGATGGCAGGAAGTGGAAGAACTTCTGCGCATACAGGCTCATCACGCCTCCTGTGGAGGGCGCGCTCTCATATGAGCTTTATATGAGGAGCATACAGGAGAAGCTTGAGAGCCTCGATACCACAGGCGAGGAGAAGCTCATACTCAAGGACCTCCTTGCGTACGGGGAGGAGCTCAACCGCACTATAATCAGAGGATAGCATCGCTCCCCTCTCTCTGCTATAATCGCTTTTGGAGAAAACAATATGCTTGAGAAACTTCCAGGATTCAGGAAGCAGCTGGAGGAGCTTGATGCAAGGCTCTCAGACAATGCAGTCCTGTCCGATATGAAACTATACAAGTCGCTTATGCTCGAAAGGAGCCACCTTGCGCCAGTCGTCGACAAGATGACAGAGATGGAGAAGCTCGAATCGGAGATAGCTGAGGCAAAGGCCATGATCAAGGCTGAGACCGATAGCGATATGATCGAGATGGCCAAGGAGGAGCTCCAGGACCTTGAGGAGAGGTACCAGAGCGCTGAGAGGGAGTGCAAGATGCTCCTGATCCCGCCAGACCCTCTTGAAGGCAAGAACATCATCATGGAGATCAGGGCAGGAACAGGTGGAGAGGAAGCGGCTCTCTTTGCCGCAGACATGTTCAGGATGTACACCCACTATGCTGAGAAGAAGAACTGGAAGATGGACATAATGTCCTCCAATGAAACAGGAATCGGAGGCTATAAGGAAATAGTCGTTTCCATCTCAGGGAAGGACGTATACGGCTCGCTGAGGTTCGAATCCGGAGTGCACAGGGTCCAGAGGGTTCCTGAGACTGAATCGGGAGGAAGGATCCATACATCGGCTGTCACTGTCGCAGTCCTTCCTGAGGCAGAGGAGACTGATATCGAGATCAGGCAGGAGGATCTGAAGATCGATGTAATGAGGGCAGGAGGCCCTGGAGGACAGTGCGTCAACACAACAGACTCAGCTGTCAGGATGACCCATATCCCTACAGGCATCGTCGTAATATGCCAGGATGAGAAGTCGCAGATCAAGAACAGGGCGAAGGCACTTAGGGTTCTGAGGTCCCGCATCTACGAGATGGAGGAGCAGAAGAAGCAGAAGGAGCGCTCTGAGGCAAGGAAGAGCCAGGTCGGATCGGGTGACAGGTCGGAGAGGATAAGGACATACAACTTCCCTCAGAACAGGGTAACCGATCATAGGATCAATCTCACTCTGTACTCGCTTGAGCAGGTGATGAACGGTGAAATCGACCCGATCATCGAAGCGCTTAAGATCGCCGCTGGCGAGCAGGCCCTGAAGGAAGCATGATTCTCAATAAGCTTAGAAGCGAACTCATAGGCAAGGCATCTCAGCTCGAGATGCCTTTTCTGGAAGTCCGCCTCATAATAGAGAAAGCCACAGGCTTCGACCAGCTCAGGCAGATTGCAGAAGGAAGCTCCGAGATTCCGGATGAAAAGTGCAAAGAGGCCTTCGACATGCTCTCAAGGAGGCTTTCGGGGACACCTATGGCATACATAACGGGAAAGAAGGAATTCTATGGGAATACCTTCTCTGTCTCGCCATCAGTGCTTATCCCACGCCCCGACACAGAGACCCTCGTAGAGGCAGCCCTTGATAAAGCAAGGCTCTTCAGCTCTGCAAGGATCCTCGACCTATGCACAGGAAGCGGGGCTGTAGGCGTATCGATCGCAAAGGCCTCAGGGCTCGATGTCTTTCTATCCGATATCTCAGAGGATGCGCTCTCCATCGCAAGCCAGAACTACCGTACGATAATAGGCCACGATGGGGATATAAGGAAGGGATCCCTCTTCGAGCCATGGAAGGGAATGCGCTTTGACATAATCGCATCCAATCCTCCATACCTTACCGAGAAGTGGTGGGAGGAGACAGAGAGGGATGTTAAGGCTGAGCCTTTGATCGCATTCATAGGTCATGGGGATGATGGCCTTGATATAATAAGAAGGATCATCGATGAATCCCCTCTCTATCTGGCAGAAGGGGGCTTCCTGATGCTTGAGTGTGACTACCGGCAGACATCGAGTTGTGCTATACTGCTTGAAAACCGCGGATTCGAGGGTATCTCAATCGTCAAGGATCTTGCAGGCAAGGAGCGGGTTGTATATGGAAGATTACCCAAATAAGGAACTGGTCGACAGATTCGTAAAGAAGATCATCCGCTACTCAGGGGAAGACAAGGACAAGATCGCATCCGCTGCAGTCTATGCAAGCAGGAAGCACGGCGACCAGAAGAGGAAGTCCGGCGAGCCCTACATAATACACCCGATAGCTGTTGCCGAGATCCTGATGCAGAACGGAATGGATGCAGACACTGTATGCGCAGGGCTTCTCCATGACTGCCTTGAGGATACGGATACCACTGAGGAGGAGCTTGCTACCATCTTCGGCAAGGATGTCGCTGAGATGGTCCAGGGAGTGACGAAGATCACAAGGATCACCAAGGAGAAATCGATACAGGAAGCCGATACGATCAAGAAGATGTTCTTCGCAATGAGCAAGAACATGAGGGTGATCATCATCAAGCTTGCGGATAAGCTCCACAACATGCGCACGATCGATGGCCTCTCCCCTGAAAGGAAGAGGGCATTCGCGCAGGACTGCCTCGACATCTTCGCGCCTATTGCTGACAGCCTCGGCATGTCAACGATAAAATGCGAGCTGGAGGACCTTTCGCTCAAGGCGCTCAAGCCAGAGTCCTTCAACTTCATAAATGATTATCTGCTGGAGAGGAAGAGCGAATACACTGCATACATCAAGCAGGTATCGAAGACGATTGAGGAGGCATGCAGGAAGGTCGGGATCACCGACATAACGATAAACGGCAGGGTCAAGCACGCCTACTCGATATACCAGAAGATCAAGAAGAGGAAGAAGGAGATCGATGAGATCTACGATATCCTCGGAATCAGGGTTATATGCCAGACACAGGTCGAGTGCTACTCGATCCTGGGAGTGATCCACTCCACATGGATTCCTATCGAGGGCAGGTTCAAGGACTACATCGCAATGCCTAAGGCGAACAACTACCAGTCGCTGCACACAACTGTCCTCGGGCCGCAGTCTAAGCATCTCGAGATACAGATCAGGACCAGGGAGATGCACCTGACAGCAGAGAAGGGAGTCGCAGCCCACTGGGAGTACAAGGCCTCCTCCGGAGCTGAATCGGGTGTCTGGAAGAAGATGGACTCGATCAACCAGCAGAAGATGCTCAACAAGATCAAGGGCTGGACGAAGGAGATCGAGCAGAGCGATGACTTCATGGAGGAGATCAAGAACGAGCTGCTGAAGGACTCGATCGTCGTCTTCACTCCGCAGGGCCATGTAATAGAGCTCCCTGTAGGCTCAACAGCGCTTGATTTCGCATTCAAGGTACATACGGAGGTCGGAGTCCACTGCTCAGGGGCAAAGGCCGATGGCGCGATCATCCCGCTTAACAAGCCGCTTGGCAACACACAGATCATAGAGATCCTGACAAGC
>JAXFQZ010000132.1:0-5162 GCA_034178685.1 Candidatus Ornithospirochaeta sp.
TGATGTCTCCGGGTCTTACCTTTTAGAAGGTGTCATCTATGTAAACAGTCCCTTCTGATAGTCTCTAAGTACTGCATATCTTTTCTCCTTTGATATGGTAGCTTCTATTCGATTATTCTCACCTCCCTGACTGATTTATGCTCTTAGTATGGAAAACCAGGTGATGAATCCAGTTATAGTATTGGAAGAGAAAACATATGATCACCAGCCATTCTCAGAAAGGAAGGATCTCACATCGTCCTCGCTTTTGCTGCTATTGCGATACTCTGCCTTGATGGTGCCATCCTCAAGATAGAGTATCCTGTCAGCAAATGATGCGATCTTGGAATCATGCGTGACCATGAGTATGGTGTTTCCCCTTCTCTTCATATCAAGAAACACATCCATGGTCTCAAGAGCAGAGCTGCGATTGAGAGCTCCTGTAGGTTCATCAGCCAGTATCAGGGAAGGACTGTTGATCAGGGCACGCGCAATCGATACACGCTGCTTCTCTCCTCCTGAGAGATCCTCGACAGACCTATCAGCAAAGCCTTCCAGGCCAAGTAGTGCAAGAAGCTCCTCTGCCCTCTTCCTGTTCCTGTCAAATGAGGGAAGAAGGATGTTCCTGACTGCATTGAGCTCAGGTATCAGCTCAGGATTCTGGAAGACAAAGCCTATTTCCTTCCTTCTGATATCATAGAGCTCCCGTTCCTTCAGCTTTGATAGATCCCTACCCCTGAGCAGCACTCGCCCGCTCTCGCATCTCATTATCCCGGATACAAGGTAGAGCAGCGTCGACTTTCCTGATCCAGAGGGTCCCATGACTGCAGCGAACTCGCCTTCTTCTACAGATAAGCTCACATTCCTGATATAGCTGTTTCCGCATAGATTCTCAGTTTCAAGTACTTTCATAGCATTGTGCTCCTTATATCGACGGCTTTTATCCTGAATGCACTCATCGCTCCTGCCATTGCAGAGATAGCTGCAAGGATTAGCATTGCTGAAGGAAGGATCAGGAATGAGAAAAGAGGAGAATAGGCAAAGCTTACACCGGAGGCTCCTAGGAACGAGAGCATCAGGGAAAGAATAGCAGGACCTAGCATTGAGGATATTACGATACCTATTGCTATGCCCGCTGCTGCAGACAGGAGGATCCGGGCAATGTATGGCATGATTATCCTCATATGCCTTATTCCCAGTGCAAGCCTGAGCATGATGCTCCGCTTATCCCTTGCAATGGAAAGAGATGCAATGAGGATCACGAGAATGATCTCGATAAGCATTGCGGATGCGAATGCTGCCTTTGATGCCTTGTCGATATTCCTTATAGTACGCCCATAGAGGTTCTCGATATAGCTATCGATCGTATCAGCCTTCGCAAGCGGAAAGAGGGTGCGTATATCAGCTAGGAGGCGCTCAGGATCAGATGAGTCTGCATATGCGATGCTCCATGCAGTATCGCCTAAAGGATCCACAGTCTTTGCTGTCCTTCCTCCATTTGTAATATCCCCATATATTCCAACGACATGGTATTCTCTGCCTCCGATCGAGACAGAATCGCCCACAGAGGCACCGAGATCCTCTGAAAGAAGAGTAGATAGAGCTATCTCATTGCTTTTATCCGGATACCTTCCTTCTGAATACCTTAGAGGAAAGGCAGAGTGGTCACCTGCTTCTGCAAGGAGCGAAGCACCAGCTCCAGAAGTGCTTATCATCACTCTGCATGTGTCATAAAGAGCAAAGCGATCGCAGCATGGGGAGGAAGTAAGATACTCCTCGACTTCATCCCTGCTCTCTCCCTTCAGGTCAATCCTTATATCCGCCTCCCCGATTCCCATCGATGATACGAATGTCTTTGACGAGAGCGTTGAGGCAGCGCCTCCTGGAAGGTATGAGAGGAAATACATCAATGCAGAAAGAAGCGAGAGAAGAACCAGTGCGCTCCTTAGCCTCCTTGTTCTTCCATTCATCCTCATTGATGCTATAATATCCTTATCAGCAACGTGCCTAAGAACGAACAATGACCAGAGCACAAGCAAAGAGAACAGCAATGCATGTGCAATAATGCATGATAGCATACGCTTCAATGCAAAGCACAGGATCAGTGCAGAAAGCACAGCTCCTGCCGCCATCAGTGCCGAATACCTTAGTGCATATGACATTATTATCGTGCACTTCCTCACTCCCATGGCTTTCATTATCGCGATTCTCCTATCATCGCGCTCGGCTGAGATCAGGAAGATGAACCTCAGGGATATAAGCGATATCGCCATTGCAACGATGCCTGAGAGCATAATGAGGATTATCATAACGCCCTCAGAGAGCGCATTCATCATACGGATCAGGGAATATGTCACAGCAGGTCCATTTGACGGAAGCGGGAGAGAAGCATAAGCATCAGCAAGCTTGCTTCCTGAACTGGAATCTATTCCCCTTGCCTCTATCAGGTACTCGAGCCTTCCTCTTTCAAGAAGGCGACTGCATGTCTCCTCGCTTACGAGGAATCTCTTCGATGATGAAAGGGATGAGCCCATCTGGGCATCGACAAGAAAGCCCCTCACATAAAGAGGTACACCTGCGATAGTCATCAAGCCGCCCTCTGTTACATATGAAGAGTAGTACTCTGGAACGAATACTCCCTCATCATCAGCTTCAAGCACAACGCCTTCCTCTGAAAGAAGGAAATCAAAGCGCGGTGGCTGGACGCATACTCCATTGTCATCAGATCCCTTTATGAAAGGAACGCCTTCGAACAGGAACTCATTGTTGTCAATATTCAGGTATGGGACTATCTGGAAATCAATAACATCCTCAAGCTCTGCAAACTGCGAGAAATCAGCATCATCGATTCCTCCCGCATGCATCTGGAGAAAGTGCGGAACCTCAGCCTTTTCCATTATCGAGTCAAGCCTTATCATCAGATTGCCAAGCTTCAATATCCCCAGCGTTATGAGAAAGCATGATGTGAATGCGAAGGCTGCGACTGCCACTGAGAGAAGTGGGTTCTTCCTGATATCGGAGAAGGCTGCTTCAATCATCCTCAAGCCTCCTTATCGACCTGAAGGAGAGAAGCAGCAGCGCCAGGATGAAGAGCATAGCGCCTGCTGCTGCGATGACAAGCGAGCAGCCCCTTCCTACGCTGATGCCCAATCCTGATGCAGCCGCCTCCGATAGAATGCCTGAGAGCGAATAAGAGAAGACATACCCCAGCTGGGACACAAAGCCAACTGCACCCCATGCGCTTCCTTCCTCGCCTTCTTGCAGATTTGACCTCACAAGGTAATCGAGTGATGTATTGGCATATGGGATGGCAAGGAAGAAAGCAAAGCCGAATGGCACTATTGCCAGGAGATTCATCGTAGAACCGAAGCCTGCCATGGCTATGCCGGCAATAGATAGCGAAAGCGATAGCGTCTTCCTATATCCAAGCCTTATCCCCCGCTTTGAGATAACAATGCTTGAGACTATCATGCCGGATGCGCATGCGACTTCTGCTGCAGAGAGCATGAATACGCTGGAAAATGATAGGATCATTGGCTCGGAGAGTATCTGGATCACTCCCATGAAGAATGTCAGAAGCGATGTATATGCAACAAGGATCGCCAGCCCTTTATTGCTGAAAAGCGTTCTGAAGCCTGATGATAGCTTAATGTCAGAAGCGGATTTCCTCTGCACTATCCTCCTTCTCACAGAAAGAGCTGCCGCAATTGTCGGAATGAAGGAGAGGATATCCATTGCAAGCAGCAGTGAAATGCCTGATATGGAAATCAGAAGCGCAGAGAGAAGAGGGCAGACTATGAAGCGCACACCTGATGACAGTCCGTTGAGGCCACCTGCTTTGGCATACTCCTCCTTTGTCAGTACATCGGACATCGTTGCCTTGAATGCAGGATCCGTGAGAGAGGAGAATGCAGAGGATATTGCAGAGCCAAGAACCATGAATGCAAATGGAAGGTCAAGGGAGATTGAAAGAAGTATTATTCCTACTCCTATCGCGGAGCATCCATCCCCTATCACCATCAGGATCCTCCTGTCGAATCTATCGGACAGGACTCCTGCAGGTACAGAAAGAACCAGGTATGGGAGAAATGAGGAAAGCGCGATCATTGATACAAGGAATGCGCTTCCTGTGGTCCGGAAGACGTGAACAGCAAGGCCGAAGGAAGTAAGCCCGCTTCCAAGCTGTGAAATGATCTGGCCTATCCAGAGTACGATGAACAATCTCAAGCTCTTCCTCCTGACCGACTGCCGGTCGATTTGCATTCAAAAAAAGAATCAGATACCGAATATCCTCAGTATCACGCTCAAAAGCGAGCCGCTCTCTGCTCCCAGAATCCTCTCCGTATTGTCAATAAAGCCCATGATCTCACGCTCTCGGGCTTTTTCATCCCTGCTTCTTGCTTCATCAAAGGCAATATAGGAATAGGTCATGATCATAGAAGCAGCCTCATCCGGGAAGCGGCATGAGAAGAGACCTGACTCATTGCCCTCCCTTATGAGGGATGAGAATACAGAGGAGCATCTTTCGATCATTATGTCCTGGACCTTCTGGTGCAGCAGCGCATTCTCTCCCTTATGGATCTGGGAAAGAAGCTCCCTTCCAAGCTCTGTATCGGAAGAGAGGGATTGCATCGTAAGGACAATCCTATCGTAGAGCGCAATCGATCGATCTACAGAGGCTTCTTCCGCTTTTCTTATCAGAGAGTCTGTGAAGCGGAGCACAACAGCATCGAGGATCTCCTCCTTCGACCTGAAGTGGTAATAAAGCGTGCCCCTTGCTATTCCGATTCGCTCGATGATGTCATTGGTGCTCGTGGAAGCATATCCCTTCCTTGCGAAAAGCTCCTCAGCAGCATCGAGTATCTCGGCTCTTCTCTCTTCTGCATCCTTCGTGATTCTCATACCGACAACCTGTCGGTATTATGTATCAGCATGCTTGCATAGTCAAGCACCATGCATTCTGTATCAATAACAATGCCCCGACAGTATTCCCAGAGGGCGAAGCATCATGCGTTCTTGCCTTTGTTTGCATAGCTCTTAGGCAGCGGCCAGTGGTAACCGCGCTGGTTATACAGCCCGAAGTCCGGAGATGGGATGAAGGCATCAGGAGCCTTGAAGCCGATAAGCCTGCCATCCTCGATGACATTGAGAACATACTCTTCGTTTTTATCCAATCCAGGCTT